>RKSK01000081.1 GCA_007570915.1 Cenarchaeum sp. | reverse complement strand
GCGCGCGCGGGGCCGTTATTATGTCTAATTGCCGAACCTAGCCGTAGGACTCGAACTTTACCTCAAAGGAGCCGTCGGGGCGCTTTTCGCGCTGCGTGACGAACCCCGAGGGCCTCAGATAGTCCATCGCGCCGTCGATCGTCCCCTGCCAGCCGCAGATGTAGAAGATCGTGTTCTCCCCCGTGATCTTTTCTCCGACAAGCTCCTCGAGCGGCGAGCGCCCGCCGTCGGCGGGGCGCAGGAACGTCTCGACCCTGCCGGTGTGGCCGCCCCACGACCTGTTGAACCACTCCTGCGGGCGGCTTATCGCGGCCCTGTAGGTAAAGTTCCACCTGTCGCGGCCGCGGTCGAGGCTCTCGTACTCGAGGTCCGTAAAGAGCGACTTGTAGCTCAGCTCGTCGACATAGCTCGCGCCGTGGAGCACGACAATCTCGCGCCTGTCGCCGACCGCGTGCAGGTGCGAGGCAAAGCTCGCAAACGGCGCAATCCCCGTGCCGCCCCCCACGCAGACGATCCTGCGCTCGTCGCGCCTCCCGTCGGGCAGCCTGTCGTTTATGAGCAGGGCCGCCCCAGTGGGCCGTATCCACGTGACCTCGTCTCCCTCCCTCGCGTTGAAGAGCTGCGTCGTCAGGCGCCCGGGGACCGGCTTGCGGACCCAGCGGATGACGAGCTCGATGTACCTGCGGTTCTCCGGGTGCGAGGCTATCGAGTAGGCGCGGCGGATGACGTTCTTCTCTCCGGGCACCCTCATGCCGAGCGTGATGAACTGGCCGGCCTTGTACTCTGGGACCTCGCCGTCGTTTGGCACGAGGCGGAATATCCCCAGGTCCTCCTTGAGGAGCTGCACGTAGGTGATCGTGGCCTTGTTCTCGGTTACCATGGGCGCCGCGCGGCCCGCGCGCGCGCGCCGTTAAATACCTTGTGAGGCCCCCCGCGGGGGCGCGGGGCGGGCGCGTGGGCGTTAAAGGCTTAAAATACCGCCGCGGCGGGGCGCGCGCCGTGTCAAAGCCAGCGGACCTCGGGTCCCTCAAGGTCGGCTCGTACATACTGCTGCCCGTCTCCGACCAGCCGACCGGCGAGGCGTGCCGAATCGTAGAGTATGACACGAGCAAGCCCGGCAAGCACGGCTCGGCCAAGGCGAGGATCGTCGGCGTCGGGGTGTTTGACGGGCAAAAGAGGCCCCATGTCGGGCCGGTGAGCATGCAGGTCCACGTGCCCCTCATCGACAAGCGGACCGGCCAGGTCATATCGATAACGGGCGAGACGATACAGGTCATGGACTCGGAGACGTTTGAGACGCTCGACGTGACGAGGGTCGACGAGTCCGTCAAGGGCCAGGTGGAGAACGGCCAGAACGTCGAGTACTGGACCGTCATGGGGATGACCAAGATAATGCGGATTAGGGGCTGAGCGCTGCGCCGATGAGCTGCGGAAAAGCCATCTGACGATGATGAGGATTATGAGTGGCGAGGCGCGCGCTCCCCCCAGGGGCGGCCCGGCGTGAGGCTCGCCGCGCTCGTGTCGGGCGGCAAGGACAGCGCGTACGCCGCGCACGTCGCGCGCGCGCGCGGCCACGAGATAGCGTGCGCCGTCACCGCGCTGCCCAGGTCCGCCGAGGACGCGCTCTGGCACCACCCCAACGCGCGCCACGCCGCGCTGCATGCGGAGGCGATGGGCGTGCCGCAAGTCGCGTTCGAGCCGTCCGGCGGCGCGGCGCTGGCCGGCGCGCTGCGCGAGGCCGCGCGCAGCCACGGCGCCGAGGGCGTCGTGCACGGCGGGCTTGCCAGCGCGCACCAGCGCGACGCGTTTGGCGCCGCCGCGGCGGCCGCCGGCGTGCGCGCGCTAGCGCCCCTCTGGGGGCGCGCCGGCGCGCGGTACCTCGTGGAGCTCGTGGATGCCGGCTTTCGGTTTGTCATTGTCGCCGTGTCAGCCGGCGGCCTGGGCCCGGAGTGGCTCGGCGCCGAGGTCACGCGCGAGAGGGCCGCGCGGATTGGAAGGCTCGCCGAGGCCCACGGCTTTGAGGCGTCCTTTGAGGGCGGCGAGGCCGAGACGTTTGTCGTGTCGTGCCCGCTGTACGCGCGCGACGTCGAGATACGCCGCGCGCGCGCGTCGTGGGACGGGTGTAGGGGGAGCCTTGAAATAGAGGGCGCCGCGCTGCGCGCGCGTGCTTGACTCGCTAAAGACGGGGCTGCGGGCGGCGATCAAAAAGGTCGTCTCGGCCGGCGGCGTAGACGCCGAGCTCATAAAGGACCTGTCCAAGGACGTGCAGAGGGCACTCCTGCAGGCCGACGTCGACGTCAAGATCGTCATTGCCGTCACAAAGCGCATAGAGGAGAGGGCAAGCGAGGAAAAGCCGCCGCCGGGCCTATCGCGCAAGGACCACATCGTCAAGATACTCTATGACGAGATAGCCGCGATGCTGGGCCGCGACGCCGAGTTTGAGTTTCGCGCGGGCGCGCAGACGCGCATACTCTTGCTCGGGATACAGGGGAGCGGCAAGACGACGACTGCGGCCAAGCTCGCGCTACACCTGACGAGGGGCGGCTACAAGGTCGCCGCGATCGGGGCCGACACGCACAGGCCCGGCGCGCTCGCGCAGCTGCGCGACATGTGCGCGCGGGCCCGCGTCGAGGTCTACGGCGAGGAGGGGGGCAGGGACGCCGTATCCATAGTCAGGGCAGGCCTGGAGGCCGTCGGCGAGGCGCCGGACGTCGTCATCATCGACACGGCGGGCCGCCACAAGGAGGAGGGGGCCCTGCTGGAGGAGATGAGGACGCTCTCCGAGGCGGCCAGGCCCGACCTTGCGCTCCTCGTCATCGACGGGACCATGGGCCGCCAGTGCGGCGCGCAGGCCGCCGCGTTCCACAAGGCCGCAAGGGTCGGCGGGATCGCCATCACAAAGCTCGACAGCACGGCAAAGGGCGGCGGCGCGCTCGCAGCGGCGACCGAGACGGGCGCGCGCGTCATGTACATCGGGACCGGCGAGAGGATAGGCGACATTGAGCGGTTCTCCTCGACGCGCTTTGTGGGCAGGCTGCTCGGCATGGGCGACGTGCAGGCGGTCCTCGACATGGCCAGGAGGCTCGAGGCCGACGCCGACGGCGACCAGCTGCGCAGGATGAAGCGCGGCAAGATGAGCATGGAGGACTTTTACTCGCAGCTCGAGGGCATGGCCCGCGGCGGGTCGCTGCGCGGCATGATAGAGTCGATGCCCGGCATCGCCGGCGGCATGAAGGAGGGGCAGCTTGACGGCATGGACGAGAGGATAGAGCGCTGGCGCCACATCATACAGAGCATGAACGGGGCGGAGAAGGGCGACCCGGACACGATAAACTCGTCGCGCGCAAAGAGGATCGCGCGCGGGTCGGGGTCGAGCGAGCGCGAGGTCAAGGAGCTCATAAAGGCGTTCAACAACTCAAAGGGCATGATGAAGTCCGCCGGCGGGCGGCAGATGCAGGGGTTCCTGCGCAAGATGGGGATCAAGTAGGGCGC
>RKSK01000127.1 GCA_007570915.1 Cenarchaeum sp. | reverse complement strand
CCGCTGGGAGCCTGCCAAAATAGGGGGGTTGGGAGTGGGCCTAGCCCCTTCCCATCGCGGCGTACTTGCCGGAGCGCGCCCTTATGAAGAAGGTCGCAGCAATGCCGCCAAAGACCGCAGCCGAGATCACCGAGGCGCCAAGGACGCTGTCGGCGCTCAGGTATGGCGTGCCCGAGCCCGCGCCGGGGTTGTCGTACGCGTACTTGACGCGGTCGGCCTGCAGCTTGAGGGCCTCCTCGAGGGTGAGCTTGCCCGTCTCGCCCTGGTCCCCGACGTTGCCCATGTACTGGGCAAAGGCGTCGGCGGCGAGCCCGAGGGTGCCCATGGCCATGATGGCGCCGAGGGCGCCTGCCATGATGTGCCGGTTCATGCCCCCCTCTGCGGGCCATGTCGTATTTAACCCTATCCCGCCCGGCGCGAAACCGGCGCGCGCGCAGGCAACGTTTAATTCCAGAGGCCCCCGCGCGCGCGCCCGCATGGGACGCATACACTCGCACCGCCACGGCAAGGCCCACTCGGTGCGCCCCGTGGCCCCCAAGGCCCCCGAGTACGCCAAAAAGGAGGAGGTCGAGGAGGCCATACTGCGCTACGCCAGGGAGGGCATGACGCCCAGCCAGATCGGCGTGAGGCTGCGCGACCAGCACGCGATCCCGCTGGCCAAGCCCGTCACGGGCCGCACGATCACCGAGACGCTCGCCGCAGCCGACCTGCTGCCGGAGATGCCCGAGGACCTCGCGAGCATCGTCAAAAAGGCCGTCGGCCTGCAAAAGCACCTAAAGGCCCACAGGGGCGACAGGCGCAACGTCAGGTCCCTTGAGCTCATCGAGGCAAAGGTCCACCGCCTCTCGTCGTACTACAAGAGGGCGGGGCGCATACCCCAAAAGTGGAAGTACAAGTCCGTCATCGCGCAGCTAGAGTGATGGCCGGCCTAGCAGAGTCACTCTCGCTCTTCGCGTCCAGGGTCTCCGAGTGCGCCGAGTCGGGCAGGGCCGTCTCCGTCACCACGCACATGGACTGCGACGGGATCGCCGCCGGCGGCATCGTCGCAAAGGCGGCCATCAGGGCCGGCGCGAGGTGCAGCGCCAGGGCCGTGAGGGAGTTTGGCGCCGCCGAGGCCAGGGCCCTCTCGCCTGACGCGCTGCACATCATAGTCGACGTCGGCGGCGCGGCGGCCGCCGAGCTCGACGCGGCAGTCGGCGAGGGCTGGATCATCATAGACCACCACGAGGTCCGCGAGGGGGAGATGGCGCCGGAGCGCGTCATAAACCCGTGGAAGCACGGCATCGACGGCGGGACCGAGGTCTGCTCGGGCGGCATGGCGTACCTTGCCGCAGTCGAGCTTGACAGCCGCAACGCCGACCTCTCGCCGATCGCAGTCGTCGCCGCGCTAGGCGACAGGCAGGACCAGGGCGAGGGCAGGTCGCTTGTCGGGCGCAACGCCGAGATAGCCGCCAAGGCCGCCGAGCTCAAGCTCCTGGGCGTCGGCGACGACATACTCCTCGCCGGCAGGGAGACGCGCGCGCTGGCCGACGCGCTCGCGTTCACGACGCGGCCGTTCATGGAGGGCCTCACGTGGAACCGCGACGCGTGCGCGAGCCTGCTCGAGGGTGCCGGCATCGAGGCCAGGGACGGCGGGAGGTGGCGCGTGGCCGCCGAGCTCTCCGACGACGAGAAGGGCAGGCTCGTGGACGCGATCGCCGCGCATGCCGGCGGGGCCGGGCCCGACGCCGTCAGGGCCGAGCTCGTGGGCAGCGCGTACACGCTGCTCGGCGAGGGCTCCAAGGGGGTGCTGCGCGACGCGCGCGAGTTTGCCACCGTGCTCAACTCGTGCGGCCGCGTGGGCAGGGCCGGCGCGGGTATGGCCCTCTGCATGGGGGACCGCACGAGGATGGCCTCCGAGGCCGAGGAGGCCCTCTCCGAGTACCGCCGCGCCATACGCGACTGCATGGAGCGCATATCGAGCGAGCGCTGGAGGACGACGGAGGCCGGCCCGTGCGTCATGGTCAACGCCGAGGGCGTCGTGGCCGAGTCGATGACGGGGACCATATCCTCGGTGATCGCCGGCGCGCCGAGCAGCGCCGGCAAGATAGTCATGGTCCGCGCCGCCGCCGAGGGCGGGCGCGTCAAGTTCTCCTCGCGCAAGGCGCGCGGGTGCGGCGCGGGCGTCAACCTAAGCGAGGTCATGCGCGAGGCCGCCGAGCGCTTTGGCGGGATTGGCGGGGGCCACGAGGCCGCCGCCGGAGCGCGCGTCTCAAAGGGCAGCCTCGGCGGGTTTCTTGACCACATTGAGAAAAATGTCGCCGTCGTGCAGGGTGCGGGTCCGCATAGCTGACATCTCCGGGAGGCGCGCCGCGGCGGCCCTCGCGGCGCTGTCGCCGGACAACGTCTCGTTCCCGCCGGGGCAGTCCATGGAGATGTCAGTCGAGGGCGGCGCGCTCGTGATTTCCGTGGCCGGCGGGACGGTGGCGCAGCTCGTCGCCACTGTGGACGAGGCGATGGCCCACGCGCAGGCGGCCCTGGAGGCGACGTCGGGGTGATCGACCCCAGGATACTGCGCGAGCGGCCCGGCGACGTGCGCGAGATGCTCTCAAGGCGCGGCGTCGAGCACGACCTCGACGCGCTCGTCGCCGCCGACGCGGCGTGGCGCCGCGCGGCGTCCGAGGCCGACGCGGCGAGGCAGAGGCGCAACGAGCTGGGGCGCGCAGTCGCCGCGGCAAAAAAGTCCGGCGGCGACGCGTCGGGCCACATTGCCGAGATGCGCAGCGCCGCCGGCAGGCTAGAGGCGCTGGAGGCCGCGCAGCGCGAGGCCCACGGCAGGTACATCGGCCTGGCGATGTCGCTGCCAAACATGGTCCACGAGTCCGTCCCCACGGGGCCGGACTCGTCGGCAAACGTCGTCGTCAGGGAGTGGGGCGAGGCGAGGCCCGCCGGCGGCGAGCACGCGCGGATAATGGAGGGCATGGGCCTCGTCGACATCGAGAGGGCCGCCAAGGTGTCCGGCGCGAGGTTTTACTACCTGGTCGGCGACATGGTCCTGCTTGGCCGCGCGCTCGTCTCGCACGCGCTCGACCTGGCCGACGGGCGAGGGTACACGGCGGTACAGCCGCCTTACATGATACGGCGCGACTCGATGGAGGGCGCGACGGTCGCCGAGGACCTCGAGGAGGCCATATACTCCATAGAGGGCGAGGACCTCTGCATGATCGGGACCTCCGAGCACGCGATGGCCGCGATGCACCGCGACGAGATACTCGACGGGGCGGACCTGCCCATAAGGTACGCCGGCTATAGCGCGTGCTTTCGCAAGGAGGCCGGCGCGCACGGGCGCGACCAGAAGGGCATATTCCGCGTGCACCAGTTCGACAAGGTCGAGCAGTTCGCCTTTGCGAGGCCCGAGGAGTCGTGGGCCGAGCACGAGAGGATGCTCGGCGTCGCCGAGGAGTTTTACCGCGGGCTGGGCCTGCCGCACAGGGTCGTCCTGCTCTCCAGCGGCGACATGGGCAAGGTCTCGGCGAAAACGTACGACATCGAGGCGTGGATGGCCGCGCAGCGCGAGTACCGCGAGGCCGTCTCGTGCTCGAACTGCCTCGACTACCAGGCGCGCCGGCTGCGCACGAGGTTCAGGGACAAGACGAGCGAGGCGACGCGCCACGTCCACACGCTAAACTCGACGCTCGTGGCCACGACGCGCGCGCTAGTCGCGATCGTCGAGGGCTGCCGCACCGCCGACGGCAGGATCGAGGTCCCGCGGCCCCTGCAGAGGTACGTCGGCAAGGCAGACATTGGCGCGCCGCGGGGGCGCGGCCCGCCATAGGCACGCGCCCCCCGGCGCGCGCGGGCCTCAGCCCGCGGCCGCTGGAAGGACGCGGATGACGTACAGCACGGCCCCGCCGACGTCTGACACCTCGACGACGTGCTCGCCGGGCGCCGAGGCGTCCACCTCCACCGGCACGGCCCCGCCGGAGGCGCCCGACGCGCGCGGCGGCCCTGGCGCCTCGCCGGCTCCCCAGTGGGACGAGCGCAGCGCGCGCACGGACGGCTCGCCGCCGTCCGGGCCTGCGCGCGCCTCGAGGGCGACTGGCCCGCCCGACGCGCGCAGCTCGACGAGAGGCGGGTGGAGGCGCGAGCCGTCCATAAAGAGCGCCGCCCCCGGCGCCGGCGCGACGCGCACGTAGTACAGGTCCCACGCCTCGCCGTGCGCGTCGGCGGCGGCGATCTCCAGGGTGAGCTCGCCGGGCTCGCCGCGGTCCACGAGAATGTACGCCGTGCCGTCGCCGCGGTCGGCGAGGCGGACCATCGAGGCCGCGCGCGCGCCGTACGTAGAGTCGAGTGCCGCCGCCGAGAACCTCACGGCGTCGCCCTCCGGGTCCTCGGCGCGCAGCTCGATCCTCGCCGGCTCGCCCGAGGCGGCCAGGCCGATCACCGCCTCGGCCGACTCGCCGCCCACGAGGACCTCGAGCTCGGGCTCGAGGTTGGGCGCGGGCGGCGCGCGCGGGGGCTTTACGATGCGCAGCGTGCGCTCCTCGGCGGAGGTTCCCAGCGGGCCGGTGGCCGTGACCTCTATGACGTGCTCGCCGGGCGCGTCCCTGCCGATGGCCAGCGTCGCCGTGCCGTCGCCGCGGTCGTGCACGTGGAGGCCTGGCGCCTCGGCGGGCCCGCGCAGCGGAGGCCAGGGCGACGAGGAGGCCACGCGCGCCGTGATCGCGGTCCCGGCGCCCCACCCCCCCGGCGCGCGCACGTCAAGCGTGGCCGACTCGGGCGAGGCGTGGGTTTCCATTGGCGCGCCGGGCGGCTCGCCCATCTCCATGCGCCAGTGGGCCGCGCCGGCGCCGCCCGGCGGGACTATGCGCAGCGTGCGCTCCTCGGTGGCGGTCCCGCCCGGGCCGGTGGCCGTGAGCTCTATGACGTGCTCGCCGGGCACGTCCCTGCCCACCCCCACGACTGCCGTGCCGTCGCCCCGGTTGGCGACGTCGACCCTAGGGGCCTCGGCGGCCCCCGGCGAGGGCGGCCAGGTCGCCGACGAGGAGACGCGCGCCGAGATGGCCGTCCCCTCGCCCCACCCCCCCGGCGCGCGCACGTCCAAGAACGTCGGCTCCGGCGAGGCCGTGTCCTCCATGTGCTCGTCGGGCGGCTCGCCCATGGCCACGTGCTCGCGCGCCGGCCCCGTTGGCAGCAGCCTGGCGCCCGCGCCCGGCGCCGCGGGCCAGGGCTCGCGAGAGCCGGCGCGCATGGGCCCGCCGCCCTCGCGCGGCCAGCACCCCCACGGCTCGACTGACCGCGAGGGGTCGAGGCGGTCATAGTCGCGCCCGCGCCCGGCGTCGACGGGTATCTCGGCGACGAGCGTGACCTCGTGGAGGTCCCTGACTACGCTGCCCGCCGTAGCCAGCGCGTCGGTGATCCCCCTGACGAGTATGCCGTTGGCCCAGGCGGCCTCGGAGACGCTCACGCGGACCTGGGCGGTTGTTCCCGGGATCCCGGAGGGGTGCTTTTTGATCTTGACGGGGACGCCCGTCCCGTTTACGTACGCGAACGCCCCGTCGTGCGGGAGGCCGATGCCTGCCCCGGGGGACACATCGAACACAACGTCGTCGGAGTGGAACCCCGTGGCACGTATAACCACGAGGTCGTCAAACGGGAGCAGCTCCGGCACAGAGGAATAGGTTCCGATGACCTTGGACACGAGCATGGAGGCGGTCCCGTCGCGCCTGACGGGGTAGAGCACGCTGGGTGGGACGTACTCGTCAGGGCGGTAGGGCAGGGTCACGTTGTAGCCGCCGCTGCCGATGTACTCCCAGTATGGCCCCGGGGCCGCGGCGTACGTGAGGGCGGGCGAGCTTGACAGCGTTGTCAGGTACCCTGTGTACGGGCTGATCATCCTTGACGCCGAGGCCCTGTCAGAGTCAAACGGGTGCCTTGTGTAGTGGTGGATCCGGTCATGCCCCGGAATCTCGCAGAGTCGCAGGAGCTGGGGCGCCTGCGTCCCAAACGACGCCCGCGTGGAGCAGCTCCACTCTGATCTGCCCCCCGCCAGCTCGGGCTCCCCAACTGCAACCTCGTAAAATCCCTCCTGGTGGATCGTGCCTTCTATCGGTGGGACGCCAGAGACGGTTTTCCCGTATAGCAGGCTTGCTGGTTTGTCAAAAAACCCGCGGCCAAGCGCTTGCGCATCTATCCCGTGGGCCTCGTAGACCACGTCGGCGCAGAGCGGCAGACGCGCCTGCGCCGCGATGCGCGGGGGAGGCCTCTCAGGCCCGTCGGGGCCTCCGTACCCCACGGCCGGCCGCGGAATCACGTCGATCCAGAGGGTCCTGCTCGCCTCGCCAGCGGCGAGGCGCATCTGCCCACCTACTGGGATCGACCTGTCCACGGTCAACGAAGCCGTACCGTCACCATGGTCCACGATTGTCGGCGGTGTCGGATCTGCGTGGCCCTCACCAGCGCCATGCCACGCTTCGACGTCCATTGAGAATAGGGAATAGATCGGAAATGCAGGTGTGCGGGGATCGCTGGCGCCACGCCACACTCCGATGTCCATGGAGAATGCGGGGGGGTTCCCTGGCCGTGCCGCCGAGGCGGTGAGCTCGCGGAAAGCCGGAACTCCCCTCCCGTCATTTTCCCAGCGGCCAGGCCGCAGCTCGAGGACAATGGGCTCGTCGGTAATCATCAGGGTGATGACTCCATCCTCGTCAACTAGGGCGCCGTCGTGGAAAATCCCAATTGACGTGCCAGGGGGCTCGCTTGATTGCGCAGACCCACCGTACACCGACCATGCCACGACCGCGGCCAGTGCGCACAGCACGGCGGCCGCGGCGGGAGCCCGCACGGCTACGGCTGCCCCGACGCGGGCGCCACGCGCACGAGGTACACGCCCCACTCCTCGCCGTGCGCGTCTGCCGCGGTAAGCTCCACGAGGTACTCGCCGGCGGCCGACCCGTCCACGACCAGCGTCGCCGTGCCGTTCCCGTGGTCCGTGAGCGCCGGCGGCGAGGAGGCCGCCGCCCCGGCTGCCATGGAGGCCTCCAAGACCCGCATCGAGAGCGCCACGGCGTCGCCCTCGGCGTCCGTCGCACGCAGGGTGGCGCTGGCGGTGCCCGCCGACGCGGCCAGGTCGACCACAGGCCCGGCGGGCATGCCGCCCACGAGAACCTCGAGCTCGGGCTCGGAGTTTGCCGCCCCCGCCGTGCCCGCGGCGCCCGAGCCGCCGGAGCCGGAGGCCGGCGCGTAGCGCGGCCCGACGGCCACGTCGCGCGGGTCGTCGAGGCGCGAGGCGAACAGCGAGCTGACCGCGCCGGCCGGGCCCATCACGGCCACCCTGTCCGTGTCCTTGTTGGCGACGCACACCTTGCCGTCCGGCGCGGCGTCCATGCCGAGCGGCTCGTTTATGTGCGAGCCGGAGAAGGACCGCGCC
>RKSK01000142.1 GCA_007570915.1 Cenarchaeum sp. | reverse complement strand
CGCCGGAGTGGAGGGTGGCCATGCTGCCCGCGCTGGCCGTCTCGTTTGCGCTCATCGCCGCCTCGATCACGGCGATGGCCCTGATCTCGGACAGCGTGACGAGGGAGACGATAAACACGCTCGTCGGCGAGCAGTCCACGTTCGCCTCGCACGCGGCGATCTCGAGGATAGACGAGGAGGTCGACGACCGCATAGGCGACCTGCGCGCGCTGGGCTCCGAGGCCGGGGTCCGCGCCGCGCTCGCTAGCCACAACGCCGGCGGCGGGGCCGGGCCCCTCGCCGAGCGGGCCGGCGAGGCCCTCGCCGGGAGGACCTCGGCGCAGGGCGCGTCGATCGCGGGCATCGCCCTAGTCGGCGCCGACGGCTCTACGGTGGCCTCGGCGGGGCGCGGCGTCGTGGACTCTGTGGTCGACAGGGGCGCGCTGGCGCACGGGGCCGGCGTGATCGTCTCGGACGTGCGCCACGACCCCATAGCCGAGATGGACGTGATCGACATCGGCGTCACCGTCCGCGACGCCGCCGGCGCGCCGGCCGGCGCGCTCGTGGCCGCGATGGGCCTCGGGGAGGTCTACCGCATAGCGGCCTCGACGCAGGACGAGATGCGCCTGGGCAGGTCGACCGTGGACATTTACAGGGTCGACGGGCGGCCCATATACTCGTCGACGCCGGACGCGCACGTGGAGTCCTTTGAGATCGTCGCGCCGGACCTGTCGGGCGTGCCCGAGGGCGTGCAGGACGAGCTCGCGCGCCGCTTCGCCGAGATTGACGACGAGTACGACCGCGTGCTCGGCGAGTACGGCTTTGCGGAGCCCGTGCTCAACGAGACCGAGGCCGCCGAGTACGCCGCGCGCATCACGGAGCTCGACGCGCGGTACGGCGTGGAGCTGGGCGAGATGGGCTGGACCGTGGAGGGCCCGGACCCCTCGTGGCCCGCGGCGGACCTCGAGGCCGGCGGGGTCGAGGAGATATTCGAGGCGTACGACGCCGAGTACCGCGAGATCGCCGCCGACTATGGCATACGCGGGCCGGCCCTCACGCACTCCCAGGAGGAGGCCCTCGCCCGCGAGCTCGCCGCGATAGAGGCGAGGTACGCGACCGTGTACGAGGGCCTCGACGTGGACTATACGTTCGGCGGGCGCGGCTTTGTCATAGTAGGGGAGGGCTCCGAGGAGACGCTCCACTCGTTCTCGAGGCAGTCGGGGTACGGCGACTTTGCCGGCCTCGGGTGGACATTTGTCGTCCACACAAACCTCGCCGAGGCCCTCGCCGAGGCCAACGCGCAGCGCAACTTTTTGCTAGCGCTCGCCGCGGTCGTCGGCGTGGCCGCCGCGGCCCTCAGCGCGTACCTCGCCAGGGCAATGTACGCGCAGTCAAGGAGGCTGCGCCGGTCAGAGAAGATAGCCGCGATAGGGCAGCTCGCCTCCAACATTGCGCACGACCTGCGCAACCCGCTGGGCATAATACGCAACTCCGCCGAGCGCATCAGGCGGCAGGCCGGCGGGGGCGGCACGCAGGTCGACGGCGAGCTCGACCGCATAAACCGCGCGATAGCGAGAATGTCGCACCAGATCGAGGGCGTCCTCAACTATGTGCGCACGACGCCCGTCATAGCCGAGGAGTGCGGGGTGGGCTCGATGCTGCGGTACGCGCTGGACTCCGTCGACGTGCCGCGCGGCATAGAGGTGTCGCTGCCCGCGGGCGAGGCGGTCATAGAGTGCGACCGCGAAAAGATAGAGATCACGTTCGCCAACCTGCTCCTCAACGCGGTCCAGGCGATCGGCGAGGGGGGCGGCGCGATAGGCGTGCGCATGGAGGCCGGCGATGAAACCGTCACCATAGAGTTTGAGAACTCGGGCCCGCCAATCCCCGAGGGCAGCCTAGAGCGCATATTCGAGCCCACGGCAAGCGAGAACGCGGCCTCCTCAAAGGGCTTTACCATCTTGCCGCGCGAAAAGTAGCCGAGGCTGCCGTCCCGCCTTGCGCTCCCCGTGTCAAGTGAGGCCTCGCGCGCGAGCCTGCCGAACTTTTCGCCGGCCCCAAGGCGCTCGATTATGGCGAGGGCCTCGCCGTGCTTTTTGACGAGTATGTGCGAGCACTTTATCTTGGCTGCCGCCATGCGCGCGGCGCCAGCCACGCCCCTATAACACCCTGCCGCCGGGCCGCCGCGCCTCCCCGGCCTCGCCCCCCCTGCCGAGCGCGCCAAGCGCGGCCGCCCTCCCGTGGCGCATGTCGGCGCTGCCCGGACCAAGGGACAGCGCCTGGTCATAGGCCGCAAGCGCGTCGGCGGCGCGGCCCAGCGCGAGGAGCGCGGCCCCCCTGGCAGAGTGCGCGATGGCGTCATCGGGGGCCGCGGCGGCGGCGGCGTCGGCCGACTCGAGGGCCTCGGCGTGGCGGCCCAGCGCGAGGAGCGCGGAGGCGCGGCCCGTGCCCGTGAGGGCCTCGTCGGCCCCAGCGCCGGCGGCGCGGCCGTACTCGCCGAGGGCGTCCCCCGGGCGGCCGAGGGCAAGGAGCGAGTCGGCGCGGCCCAGGCGCGTCATTGGGTGGTCGACGCCCAGGCCCATGGCGCGGTCGTACGCCTCGAGGGCCTCGGCGTGGCGGCCCAGGAACGCCAGCGCGTGGCCGCGGTTGTTGTGCCAGGCGTGGTTGCCCGGGTCCACGGCGATCGCAGAGTCGTACGCCCCGACGGCCTCCCCGTGGCGGCCCAGCGCGAGGAGCGAGGCGGCGCGCGCGTGGTGCACCTCCGCGTCGCGCACGCCCGAGGCCAGCGCGCGGTCGTACGAGTCCAGGGCCTCGGCGTGGCGGCCCAGGGCGTGGAGCGACGAGGCGCGCAGGACGTCCACCCCGGGGCCGCCGGCGCCGAGCTCCACGGCGCGGGCCACGGAGTCCAGGGCCTCGGCGTGGCTGCCCAGGGCGTGGAGCGACGCGGCGCGCCACGTGTGCGCCTCGTGGCTGCCGGGGTTGATCTCGAGGGCGCGGTCGCACTCTGCCAGCGTTTCGGCGTGGCGGGCAGTCCCGGAGAGCGCCTCGGCGCGGGCTAGCGCGGCCGCCTCGCTGCGCGGCGCGATCTCGGCGGCTCGGTCGGCGCTCTCCAGCGCCCTGCCGTGGAGGCCCAGGGCCTCCAGGGCCAGCGCGCGGCATGCGTGGCTCGCCTCGCTTCCGGGGTCGAGCTCCAGCGCGCGGTCGTACGACGCGACGGCCTCGTCAAACCTGTCCATCGAGACCAGCACGATCCCGCGGTTGTGGTGCGAGCTGGCAAGGCCGGGGTCGAGCCCGATGGCGCGGTCCAGGGAGGAGAGCGCCTCCCCGTGGCGGCCGAGCGCCTCGAGGGCAAGGCCGCGCGCGTTGTGCAGCGTCACCATGCGCGGCGCCAGGGCGATGGCGCGCTCGACGGCCTCGAGGGCCTCGGAGTACCTGCCCAGCATGTAGAGCTCGTGCGCGCGCTCCTCGTGGACATGCGGCGAGCCCGGCCCGGCCGGCTCGGGCACGCCGCCGGAGTTGGCCAGCCCGTCGGGCTCGACGGCCAGGGCGCGGTCGTACGCCGCGAGGGCCTCCTCGTGGCGGCCCAGGGCCGAGAGCTCGCGGCCCTCGTTAAAGATCGCGCCGGGAAACGCGGGGTCGGCCTCCATCGACGCCCTGGTCTCCGCGAGGGCCTCCTCGTGGCGGCCCAGGCCGTGGAGCGCGCCGGCGCGGCCCGCATGCACGGCGGCGGCGTCGGCGCCGAGCTCCGCGGCGCGGCCGTACCCCTCGAGGGCCTCGGCGTGGCGGCCCGTGGCGAGGAGCTCCTGCGCGCGCATAAAGTTCACCAGGCCGTCGTCCGGGACGAGCGCCGCGGCGCGCTCAAAGAGGCCCAGGGCCTCGGCGTGCTGGCCCCTGGAGCGGAACACGTCGCCGCGCCGGACCATCAGGGCCGCCTCCCTGCGCCTTGCCCCCTCGCTGTCCGCCATGCGCGCGGCTCGCTCGGGCGGGGGATATAACAGGATCGCGCGGGGCCGCGGGCGGCCCCGTCCTCCCCTCGCCCGGATCCCCTCGCCGTGCCCATGCTGCCCCTGGCTACGGGCGGTGTCGGGGGCCGGGCGCGGCTTTTGGTGCCCATGGGCGAGATTGCGCGAATCCAGGTTCGTGCGGCGCGGCCCGGGCCGCGCCAAGGGCTATATCCCAGGAACCGCGGAGGCGGGCGCAATGTCCCTTTGGTTGGCCGTGGCCATCGTCGCCGCCCACGCAATCCTCCAAGCCGCCGGCGCGCAAGGCGACGGCCAGGTCCAAGGCGACAACGTGGTCGAGGAGCTGCGGCAGATACGCGAGCAGATGGAGGAGGCCGGGCAGGACTCGAAAGCGCTCTTTTGGACGTCGTTCCTGGCTGGGGTCGGAGTTGCGCTAGTGGCCGTGGCCGGGACGGCGTGCAGCATAGTGTACCTGCGAAGGCATGTTATCCTGCTTAGTGACGACGCGCGCAAGAGGCTGCGTCCTGCCCTGGCTCGCACAGAACTCTATGTGAGGCATGCGGGCAGGGCAGGCGAAGCGGGCAGAGAATACGTGATATTTGAGATAACCAATGTGGGCGAAGTTGCCGCAGTGGAGATTGACGGGGTAGCCAAGTTTGGCGAAAGCTCCGCCTCTGCCGTAGAGATCAAGCTCCCGATAGGGGCAATTACCCCCCACTCGTCAAAAATGATAGGCATGGCCATAGATCCCAATTGGGATCCCGCACAGGGCAAGCCATTTCGGTTTGAGATTAGGCTGGAGTACAAGGCCATAGGAGGAAGGAAGTTCTCATATCACGCAGCGGGCGTCCTGCACGGGAAGGAGATCCAGGTGCAGGAATCCCCCATATAGGCGACGGGCGCTGGTTTTGCGCATGACTGGGGCCGTGGTCGCGCCCTGGATGCGTGCAGTCTGCCGGGGTCAGGAGACGCCAAGGTCAAGTCGCGGCGTTGTGTCAAGGTTTGTGGTCTGCCCACTGTGTCCGGCGTGCGCCTGAGGCCTTGTGATCGTGGGGTGCCGGTCAAGGGCCGTCAGAAATACCGTGACAACGTCGTTTTCGTCCCCGTTGCCATACGAGCCCATGGTTTTTATCCGCGCGCGAAACCTATAGTCAAGCGTCTCCCCTCTTGGGGTGCTCACCCGGAATGTCCACACATGCACCCTTGGCTTGCGCGTTTCTCGATCACGCACATAACACTTGTCGACAACGCCGTGAATGCGCGGGTTCCTGCATGTGAATTGGACTAGGGCCGGCGGCACGTGCTTTCCGTCCGCGTCGCCGTTGCTGGGACGGGCGCTTGAGGTGACGCCGTGTATGTCGATAAGGCTGCCCTCCGGGACCGGCGCTGCTGCAAGAACCGACTCGTCGACTGATGCGGCCGCGGCGTCGCTGCCCGCAAGCGCCACCATTTCCGTGCACAGCATGACTCTGT
>RKSK01000088.1 GCA_007570915.1 Cenarchaeum sp. | reverse complement strand
CGTGCACGAGGGCACGGCGTCAAACTCGCGCGTCTCGTCGTACGGGCCCTCAAAGCTGCCGTGCGGCTCTGGCATGCTCGACTCGCCGTGGATAATACTCGTCGAGGGCAGGGCCGACATTGTCAACCTGATCAGGGCCGGCTATGACAACACGCTCGCCATTGACGGCGCGCGCGTCGACGAGTCGATAAAGGTCGCTTGCCGCTCAAAGAAAAAGATCGTCGCGTTCCTTGACGGCGACCGCACGGGCGCGGCCCTCATGCGCGAGCTAAAGATGATGGTCAGCGTCGACGTCGAGCTGCGCGCCGACGAGGGCGTCGAGGTCGAGGAGCTCACGCCGCAGCGCGTCGCCGAGATACTCGACCCCGCCGTAGCCGAGATAAAGGAGCAGTTTGCCGGCCACGAGCGCCAGCGCCGCGACGGCGGGAGAAACGGCAGGAGGGGGCGAGACCGCGACCGCGGGCGCGGGAGGGACCGCGACCGAGATCGCGACAGGGACCGCGACCGCGACGACGCGAGGCGCGAGGCCCCGCCGCCAGAGCCGCGCGAGGAGGACAAGCCGCTAGTCGCCCTCGTCACGCCGATGTACCAAAACCTGAGGGAGACGCTAGAGGCCGTCGCGCTTGACGCCGACGGCGGCGAGGCGTTCCGCGCGCCGGTCAGCGAGCTCGTCGCGAGGCTCAAGGCGCAGGGCGGCGGCGTGCAGACCATCGTCATGGACGGGATCATAACTGGCCGCCTCATCGACGCCGCCAAGGGCGCCGGCGTCGAGACGATCGTCGGCAACCGCACGGCGCACGTCGACGACGACATGGGCCTGCGCCTGCGGTCCTTCTCGGAGCTGGGCGTCTACTAGGTTGGCGCCGCGCAGGCCGCCAGACCGCCACGTCCCCACGCTGGCCCACCTCATATCGCTCGGGGCCCTGCGCGGCTATGTCAGGGTGACGACGTCGGAGCTGGGCCGGCGCATGTCGCGCTCGCAGCAGTCCGCGTCTGACCACCTGCGCGAGCTAGAGCGCGAGGGCCTCGTGAGGCGCGCGGTCCGCGGGAGGGCCCTCTCGGTCCTCGTCACGCCCGCCGGCCGCGCCGCCGTGGCCCGCATGCACGAGGAGCTGCGCGCGTGCCTCGAGTCGGCGCCCCCCGCGCTGGACCTCTCCGGCGCCATAGTCTCCGGCTCTGGCGAGGGCCGCTACTACATGTCGCTGCGCGGGTACACGAGGCAGTTTCAGGCCAGGGTCGGCTATGTGCCGTTCCCCGGCACGCTCAACGTGCGCCTCGACGGGGCGTCTGCCGAGGCGGCCTCGCGCCTGGACTCGGCGCGGGGGACCGTGATCGACGGGTTCTCTGACGGCGAGCGCACCTACGGCTGGGTCAGGTGCCACGCCGCCACGCTCAACGGCCGCGTCGCCTGCGAGATTATACGCCTCGAGCGCACGCACCACGGGCCGTCCATAGTCGAGCTCGTAGCGCCGGTCAGCCTGCGCCGGCGCCTTCGCGCGTCAGACGGCTCGCGCGTGTCGATATCCGTCGCCGCCTAGATGCCGTGTATCGTCGTGCCGTAGGCCCTCTCTATCTCGCCGCTGGAGATCGCCGGATCCGTCGCGCCGAGCCTGACGACCTCGGCGCGGCTGCCGACGCGCGCGCAGCCCTCCCTCACGCGCCCCTCCTGGTGGGCCTGGTCGTAGCCGAGCGCGATGGCGTCTGGCGCGATCCTGCTGACCGTGCGGAACATGTCCTCCTCGTCGCCTACGACGCACGCGTCGACCACCGAAAGCGACGAGACGAGCTCCTGCCGCTGGGCCTGCGTGTGGAGGGGGCGGCGCCGCTTCATCTTGACTGCCGTCGCGTCAGTCGCGACGACTACGACTAGCACGTCGCCGAGCGCGCGCGCCTGGCGCAGCGTGTGTATGTGGCCAGGGTGTATAATGTCAAAGACGCCTCCCGACAGCACGACGCGCAGGGACGCCCTGCCGCGCGCGCTGAGCGCGCCAGACGCGTCGAGCAGGCCGGCGCGCGCGAGCGCGCCGAGGTCGGCCTCGGGGGGGCGCGCGGGGGCGCCCGTGAGGCTCGCGACGTACACGGAGCGCAGCGCGGCGGCCTCGTTGGGGCTCATGCGCGCGCGGCCCGCGGGGTCCCTCCTTTAACCGCTCGCCTGCGGGGGCGGCGCCTGGCAGCTAGGTGCGCAAGCGGGCGCGGCCGGCCTAAATGCGGCTGCCCGGCCTGTTCGTTTCGGCGCGTCTGGGGACGAACGGGAACCCGTGCGCCGACGTCCTGGAAGCCCCGTGACGCATGAGCGGCGCCGGTGCCGCGCCTGCTCAGGAGCCGGAGGGATCCCGGATCGGGCTGCGCCTGCCGCACGTCTAGCGCCCCGCCTCTAGGTCAGCGCCTTCCACGGTCTCTGCACAGTCATATCGTACTCGATATGCCGCCACTTGCTCAAACTTTTCTAGCAGCGTCTTGACCTCTGCCTCGTCTATGCCGTGGTCAACTGCAAATGACGGCTCCTCGCACCGCCTCCCCTCAAAATACCAGATTCCAATAAACGGTATGTAGCCCATGCTCACAATTAGCCTGCAGGCGTCCTCTGCGTCCTCGTCTCGCAGCGTTTCTTCAAAATTGCTCCATGGGGCAATTATGTAAATTGTGCTTCCGTCGCCGTGCAGTTCAATTAGATCCTTGCGATCTTCTGGGGCGTCTCCCTCATAAAACCTGCCGGTCTCAAGTGAGTATGAGCATGACTTGTCAAGTGGTGCAGGGGCGCTCTTGTAGGCATTCCATGCTTTTGCAAAAAGTATTGAGTGGGCACGTTTTTTTATGTCTGCCTTGCTGCAAAATCTTCTGATTTCATGATTGTTGGGTAGCGTTCTCTACTCGTTTGCGTATTGTGCTCTTGTCCGCATACTCTGGATACGCGCCATACACGTGGGCAAGAAGTGGATCCACTGAATGGTCGTCTTTGAATCTCTCAAGAATGTCCTTTATGGCCAAAACATCCCTCTGAAATGCGCCTTGGAGCTCCTGAAATGCCCCCCTACCGGCGCTTGTCAGCCTGTATCCGGCGGACTCTTTTCCGTTGGGGGCATGGACGGGAAACGTCTCCACCAGGCTGTCCCTTACTGCCCTATGCACATGACGCTCAAGGCTCCTGCTGTGTGGCCCAAACTTGCCTGGTTCCCATCCATACATGGTGAACAGGTCTTTTGTCTTTTTGGAGTACAGGTTCATGTCAACCAGAAACGCGTACTTTTGCAGCCGTGTCCTTCCCTTCACTTCGCCCATTGCTCCCAGCAGCAGGATCAGCGCGCGCCCGCCTGAAATCGCCCTGCGCCTGATCCGCGCGAGCTCGGCTGCAACCGCCTCGTGAACCTCCCTTGGAAGGCTGGCCTCCTTGATGGTGCCGTGTCGCAAGCCCGCTATCACCATGCCCACGCCGATAACGTCCCCGCCGACGCCGGGGGCAAACGTGTTCTTGAACGCCCTCTCGGCCAACCCAGGGCGCGCGGCGAGATGCCGTAATAATAAGAGTTCG
>RKSK01000047.1 GCA_007570915.1 Cenarchaeum sp. | reverse complement strand
CGTGGACTATGGGTATTATCGTTATCGTGTCGCCGCCTGACACGGCCGCCCCGCGCAGGGCCGACGAGTCGGCGCCGTTTAGCGCGACGAGCGAGTTTGGCAGGTCGAGGCGCGGCGCGCCGTCGGGCACGGCCTCGCATATGCGCCTTAGGGCCTCGTCGAGGGGAATCGGCCCGCAGCCGATGTCCGGCGGCCCGGCGGGAAACGACTTGCGCGCGCCGCCCAGGAGCTCTACCGTTATCAACGCGCACGAATCGCCAGGCTGCACTATCCCTGAGACCATGTCGTCAAGGGGGGCTTGTCGCCGCCGTGCTTCCCGCCCACGCCGCTGGTGCTAGGATCTCCTCGTCTATGGACGCGCGCTCCTGCTCGGCGTCGGCGGCCGCGCGCCTGCGCCGCTCCTCGATCTCGCGCCTCTCGCGCTTTAGCGTCCTCGTGATGTAGCCGGCTATCTCGTTCTGCAGCTCCTTTGACCTGACCGTGGCGACCGCCTTGAGGGCGCGGCGGTTCTCGGCAAAGTCGAGGCCAAACTCGGCCTTGTGCTCGGCGAAGACCTGCTCGGTGTACCTCTTTATCCGGTTCACGCGCGCGCGGCCGTCGCGGGGGTGTTTTATACCTATATCCCGAGCCAGCGCCTCGAGTTGGCCGCGAGGGCCTCGCGCATCTCGCCATAGGCGACGCGGCGCGAGCGGGCCATGCAGAGCACGACGCTGGGCACGTGGCAGGGCTGCGCGGGCATGCCCGCAAAGCACCTCGAGAACCGGACAGGCCCGTCGGTCTCGGCGAGCACGAGCGAGGGGTCGGCCCTCGCGATGAGCGAGCGCTTGTCGGCCGCATAGACGGAGACCGGCCCAAAGGCGACATAGGCGCCCATGTCCATGGCGCGCGCGAGCTGCCTGCGGTTCCCGTCAAACCAGTGGAGGGCCGCGCGCACGCCGTGCGAGGAGAGCATGTCCATGACGTCGTCGGCGGACTTGCGCGAGTGGACAGAGACGGGCAGGCCGTGGCGCTCGGCGATCTCGAGGAGCTCGCCAAACTCGGCGCGCTGCCGCGCATAGCCGGCCCCGTCGGTGACCGTGGGGTCCAGGCCGACCTCGCCGATCCCCGAGACGCCGCCGGCCTCGACGAGGCGCCTGATCGCGGCGGTTCCCCCGCCGGCGGCGTCGGGGTGGACCCCGGCAAAGGCCAGGACGCGCGCGTGGCGCGCGGCCAGGCGCACGGCCAGCGCCGAGTCGGCGGCGGTCGTCGAGACGCACGCCGCGGCGATGTCCAGGGCCCCCATGCCCGCCAGGACGGCCCCCAGCGCCGGCCCGTACGCCGCGTCGGCGAGGTGGACGTGCGTGTCGTAGAGGGCCGCCCCCCTCGCCTCTGGCCCGGCCGCCGCCGCCATGCGCGCGGCCCCGCGCGGGCCGCCCTAAATAGTCTGCAATAATCGGGCGCGCCGTCATATTTTTTCATCCGCGCCCTTTTATCGGCGGCGCGCGCAGGCGTGGGCATGGCACCGCGAGAGATCGGCGTTTCGCCGATGTACCGCATACTCAAAAAGGCCGGAGCCGAGCGCGTCTCCTCCGAGTCCGCCGAGGAGCTGCGGAGGGCCACGGAGGACTATGCGCTGGCCCTGGCGCGCCGCTCCGTCGAGCTCGCCGGCCACGCCAGGCGCAAGACGGTCAAGGCCGAGGACGTGCGCCTCTCGGCGCGGCCGGCCTAGGGCCCCCTGAAGCGTTTAATTGCCGGCGCGCCGCGCGCGCGCGCCGGTGAGGTGGCAGAACGGCTATGCGTGGGCCTGCAAAGCCCATCCACGGGGGTTCGACTCCCCCCCTTACCTCATTACCGTAACGGCCGGCCGCCGCGCGCGCCCCCCGCGGGCCCGGCAAAACACATATTACATTTTTGGCCTGGCGCGCGGCCATGGCCTCCACGGCTCCAGCGCTGGCCGCGGCGGTCGCGGCGATCGCCCTGGTCGGCGGCGCGGCGATATACATCACCGCCGCCGACGTGCCGGGCCTCTCGCCGCAGCAGCCCGCCGGCCCGCCCGTTCGCACCGCGCCGGCCCCCGACCCCTCCCCGCAGCCGCCACAGGGCGCCGCGCCGCCGGCAGGCCCCGGGTTGCAGGCCGCCCCGAGCGAGCGGGGCGCGGACGGCGCGCCGGCGCACGGCCCGGCCGAACGCGCCCCGGCGCGCGCGCCCGCCCCGCCGGGCAACGGCGCAGGCCTGGTGCTCATTGGGTCGTTTGAGGAGTATGCCGAGTTTCTCTCCCAGTACGACCGGCCCTACGCGTACCCCATGTTCTTTGACGGCCGGCCGGGCATCGCGCGGGCCTTCCCGGGGGCCCTTGACGCCGAGGTGGCTATGGAGTCCACGGCGGCGCACTCTGCGCCGGCGCCCGCGTCGCCGGCCGCAAAGCACTCCACCACAAACGTCCAGGTCATCGGCGTCGACGAGCCCGACATTGTCAAGAACGACGGGCGCCACATATACGCGCTCAAGCACAACCGCCTCGCCATAGTCGACACGCGAGAGCCAAACCCCGCGCGCGCCGTGACCTCAGTCGAGCTTGACATCCCGCCGCTTGTCCAAAAGCACGACATGCTCGTGAGCGGCGACCGCCTCGCCGTGCTCTACTATATCGCCGAGTACAACCAGGCAGGCGGAATCGACATGTACACGACGCACGCGTTGGTCCTTGACATATCCGACAGGGCCTCGCCCGAGCGCGTCCGCGAGCATGTCATCCCCGGCAGGCTAGAGACGGGACGCATGGTCGGGGGCCACGCGTACGTCATCGCCTCGATGGCGCCCGACTATGGGGATCCAGCGCGCCCCGTGATGCTCCTTGACGGCGGGGACGCGCAGGACGTGCCCGTCTACAGGCCCGGGGGCGACGACCCGTTCCCCGACTCTCCACCGCAGCTCGTCACGGCCATGGCCCTTGACATAGGCGGCGGCGAGGCGTCCTCGATCGCGTTCCTCATGGACCCGCGCGGCACGACGTACATGTCGCACGGGAGCCTCTACCTCACGGCCTCGCCGCAGGGAGGCAGCGGGTGGGCGGCGTTCCACGTCGTCACGCAGCTCCTCGGCGAGCTCGTCGGCCTGCTGGGCGAGCCGCACAGGACGGAGCTCGCCGCAGAGCTCGCCGATGTGCGCGAGGGCGACGAGGGCGCCGTAGTCGAGCTCCTCGCGGCCGTCCTCGCGGCGTACGTCGAGAGCCCGCGCGACACGCGCGACAGCCTTGACGTGGCCGCGACGCAGGCCCTCTCAAAGGTGGCGACCGACCTGGGCCTCGCCACGGAGGCCACCGAGATATGGCGCATCGGCGTCGACGGGACCTCGTTTGAGCCGGCCGCGCGCGGGACCGTCCCCGGCCACATGCTAAACCAGTTCTCCATGGACGAGCACGCCGGCTCGCTGCGCGTGGCGACGACGGTCAGCGGGCGCCTCTCGACGTTCAACAACGTCTTTTTGCTCGACGAGTCGCTGCGCGCGACCGGCGCGCTGACGGGGATTGCGCCAGACGAGTCGATCTACTCGGCGCGCTTTGTCGGCGACCGCCTGTACCTCGTCACGTTCCGCGAGATAGACCCGTTCTTTGTCATAGACCTCTCCGGCGAGGACCCCGTGGTCCTCGGCGAGCTAAAGATGCCGGGCTACTCGGACTATTTGCACTTTTATGACGAGTCGACGGTGATCGGGATTGGGCGCGAGGAGGGCCTCAAGATAGCGATGTTTGACATCACGGACATCAAGAGGCCGCGCCTTGCGGACTCGATCGTGATGGGGTCGTGGGGGACGCACTCGCCGGCCGAGCGCGACCACAAGGCCCTGCTCGTCTCGCGCGAGCACGCGCTCATGTCGATACCCGTCATAAGCGGCGCGGACCTGGGCCTGCCAGTCGAGCCGTTCGCGGCCCT
>RKSK01000170.1 GCA_007570915.1 Cenarchaeum sp. | reverse complement strand
GGCCGCGAGGAGCGCATGGCCACGACGCAGTTCGAGGCCGCCGACGCGAGGCGCGCGTTCCCGTGCTGGGACGAGCCGTCGGCAAAGGCGACCTTTGACGTGAGGATAGTCGCGCCGCGCGGGATGGCGGCCGTGTCAAACATGCCCGTCGCCTCGCGCAGGAGGGTGCGCGGGGGCGTCGAGCACGCCTTTGCGCGCACGCCGCGCATGCCGACATACCTCCTCTACCTGGGCGTGGGCCGCCTCGAGTCTATATCGACGGTGTCGCGCGGCGTGAAAATCAGCGTGCTCGCCACTCGCGGCAACGCGCGGCGCGGCCGGTTTGCCCTCGGCCTGGCCAAGCGCCTGCTCGTCGAGTACGAGCGCTACTTTGGCATACGCTACCCCCTCCCAAAGCTCGACCTGATCGCCGTGCCCGACTTTGCCGCAGGCGCCATGGAGAACTGGGGGGCGATCACGTTTCGCGAGGCACTGCTCCTGCATGACGAGAGGACGTCGTCGACGCGGACCGCGCAGCTCATAGCCGAGGTCGTCTCGCACGAGATAGCGCACCAGTGGTTCGGGAACCTCGTCACGATGAGGTGGTGGAACGACCTGTGGCTCAACGAGTCGTTTGCGACGTTCATGGCCACAAAGTTCGTCGACAAGATACGCCCCGAGTGGCGCATGTGGGACCAGTTCGCCGAGGACACGGTGGCCAACGCGCTTCGCCTGGACTCGCTGCGCTCTACGCACCCGATAGACGTGCGCGTTCGCTCGCCGGCGGAGATACGCGAGATATTTGACGCGATATCGTACGACAAGGGCGGCTCCATACTGCAGATGGTCGAGCGCCTCGTCGGCGAGCCGGCGTTTCGGCGCGGCCTGCGCGCGTACCTGCGCAGGTTCTCGTACGGCAACGCCGAGGGCGCCGACCTGTGGCGCGAGATCGGCCGCGCGGCGGGGCGCGACATCGGCCCGCTCGTCAGGTCGTGGGTTGGCCAGCCGGGCTACCCGCTCCTGACGGTCTCGCGCGCCGGCCGCGCCGCGCGCGTCTCGCAGTCAAGGTTCCTCCTCGAGGGGCCGCGCCGCGCAAAGCGGCAGCTCTGGCACGTGCCCGTCGCGGTCCGCGGGGCGCGCGGCCCGCCGCGCATGGTCTCGCGCGAGTCGGCGCCCCTGCGCGGCCTGCGCGCCGGCGCCGTGGTCAACGCCTCGCGCGCGGCCTTTGCCCGAGTGAGGTACGGCGACGCCGACCTGGCCGAGCTGCGCCGCGCCGCGGCGTCCGGGGACATGCGAGACGACGACGCGTGGATGGTCCAGGGGGACCTTTTGGCCCTCTGCCGCGCCGGCATGGCCGGCGTGCGGGACTATCTAGAGTTTGCCGACGCGTGCTCTGGCCGCGCGGGGTACCTCGTATCGGCCGGCATTGGCCGCGGCCTGCGCCTGCTGCACCGCCTCTCGCTAGGGGAGGCCTTTGAGTGGCGCCTGCGCGAGCGCTCGCTCGAGCACCATGCGCGCATGCACGCGCGCCTCGGCTGGCGGCCCGCGCGCGGCGAGGCCCACGTCGACTCGCTCCTGCGCGGCGAGGTGATCGGCGCGCTCGGCGTCTCGCTGCGGGCCGGCGTGGTTGTCCGCGGGGCGCAGGACGCCTTTGGGCGCCTCGCCTCTGGCCGCGGCGCGCCGCCTGCTGACCTGCGAGAGCCCGTGTGCTCGATTGCTGTAGCCGCCGGCGGCGCGCGCGCGTGGCGCACGGTCAGGGGCATGTACGGCTCGGCGGGCACGCAGGAGGAGCAGGTCCGCTACCTGGCCGCATTGTGCGCCGCGCCGGACGCGGGCCTCCTCGCGCGCACGCTCGATCTCTCGCAGACGCCGGCGGTGCGGACGCAAAACATGCACGTGCCGGCCTCGCGCATAGCCGCAAACCCCGCCGGCGCGCCCCTCGTGTGGCCGTGGCTGCGAAAGAACTGGCCGAAGATATCGCGCAGGGCCGGCACGGGAAACCCGCTGCTGGCGCGCATGATATCCTCGGTCGCCGTGGCCGCCTCTGACATGGGGACGGCGCGCGAGCTAGAGTCGTTCTTTGCGAGGCGCCCCTCGCCGGGCACCGAGCGGACGGTCCGGCAGGCCGCCGAGGCGATCAGGGTCAACGCGCGCCTGCGCGAGAGGATGGGCCGCGAGCTTGGCGCGCTCGGCTAGGGCCGCGGCGGCCATTGCCGCGGCGGCCGCCGCCATTGCGGCGTACGCGGCCCTGCAGCCCGGCCCGCCAGACTACTCGGACACGCTTTACGCAGACGCCTCGTGGGATCCCGTGACGGGCAGCATCACCATAACCTACACGGACCGCTCGATGGCCACCGAGCGCGTCACGCTCGAGGTCCTGGGCCTGCCAGAAACGCTCCAGAAAAACCACACGTCCTCGCACTTTGTCGAGCGCGTCGAGTTTGGCGGCGTGCCGGCCAACGGGTGGCGCGCGCACCCCGTGACGTTTGCCGTCTCGCACGCCGAGCTCGGCGAGGTCGGCATAAAGGTCGAGGTCCACGGGCCCGGCGAGCCGGCCGCGCGGACCGTCTACAGCGGCCCGCGCTAGGGGAGCAGCTACCCTTTTTACCCTAGCGCCCCCGCCGCGCCGCCGATGGGCGGTCTGGGGGAGATACGCAGGCGCAAGCGGGGGGCCGTCGCGCGCGCGCTGACTCTCGTAGAGAACGAGCCGCGCCGCGCGAGGGCCATGCTCAGGGAGATGTTCCCGCACTGCGGGAGGTCGACCGTCGTCGGCGTCACGGGGCCGGCCGGCGCCGGCAAGAGCACGCTCATAGCCAGGGTCGCCGCGACGCTGGCCTCGGAGGGGATGAGGCCCGCGGTCCTCGCCGTTGACCCGACGAGCCACGTCACGGGCGGGGCGATCATGGGCGACAGGGCCAGGATGGCCGGGCTTGACGGGTCTGGCGTGTACGTGCGCAGCATGGCGTCTCGCGGCTCGCGCGGCGCGCTCTCGGCGTCGGTCCGGGACTGCATACGCGTCCTCGAGTACGCGCGGTACGACCCCGTAATCGTCGAGAGCGTCGGCGCGGGCCAGACCGAGGTCGACATCGCCTCGATCGCCGACATCACGGTTGTCGTGTTTAGCCCGCAGACGGGGGACAGCATACAGGCGATAAAGGCGGGCCTGACCGAGATTGGCGACATTTACGTGGTGAACAAGTCCGACCTCGCCGGCGCGTCGCAGCTCTACGACTCTGTCAGGGAGTTTGCCGGGACCGGCCCCGGCGGCCAGGAGCGGGCCGTCGTGCGCGTCTCCTCGAAAAGGCCGTCATCTGCCGCCGCGCTGGCCCGCCAGATCGCCGCGCTGGCCTCCGAGCGCAGGCGCGGGCGCAAGGACCGCTATGCGGCCCGCCTAGAGTCCGAGCTCCGCGATATCGTTTTAAATAGCGTCAGGGACCGCGCGGTGTCCGCAATGTCCGCAGGCAACGCGCGCTACGACCGATGCGTCAGGGACCTGCGCGCCGGCAGGGTAGACCCACACGGCGCCGCGCAGAGGATACTGGGGGCGATGAAATAGTTGGCCGCAAGGGGGGCACGCGCAGCGCCAAAGGCGGCCCGCGCCGCGCCAGTCACGGACTCGGGGATACGCGTGCGGCCCCTCTACACGGCCGCGCCGCGCAGGAACGGCCGCGAGGCGCCCGGCAAGTACCCCTACACGCGCGGCATACACCCCGGAATGTACGCCGAGCGCCTCTGGACGATGCGCCAGTACTCGGGGTTTGGCGACGCCGCGCAGACCAACGCGAGGTTCCGCTACATGCTCGACAACGGCCAGACGGGCCTGAGCATGGCCTTTGACCTGCCCACGCAGATGGGCCACGACCCGGACTCTGAGAGCGCCGAGGGAGAGGTCGGCAAGGTCGGCGTCTCGATAGCCTCCATAGACGACATGATGCGCGCCTTTGAGGGCATACCGCTGGGCCGCGTGAGCACGTCAATGACGATAAACGCGACGGCCTCGACGCTCCTCGCATACTATGTCGCGCTAGGCGAGTCGCAGGGCGTCGCGAGCGCGGACCTGCGCGGGACCACGCAGAACGACATACTAAAGGAGTACATTGCGCGCAACACGTACATCTACCCGCCGGCGCCGTCGATGAGGCTCGTCGGCGACATGATAGAGTACTGCGCCAAAAGCGTCCCGCAGTGGTACCCCGTGTCTATATCGGGCTACCACATGCGCGAGGCAGGCTCGACGGCGGTCCAGGAGGTCGCCTTTACGCTCGCCAACGCGATCGCCTACATCGAGGCGTGCCTCGAGCGCGGGCTAAAGATAGACGACTTTGCGCCGCGCCTGTCGTTCTTTTTCTGCTGCACGATAGAGTTCTTTGAGGAGGTCGCCAAGTTCCGCGTCGCGCGCAAGGTCTACGCAAAGCTGCTCAGGGAGAGGTTTGGGGCCAAAAAGCCGCGCTCGATGCAGCTAAAGTTCCACACGCAGACGAGCGGCGAGTCGCTCACGGCGCAGCAGCCCGACAACAACATCGCGCGCGTAGCGCTGCAGACTATGGCGGCCGTGCTCGGCGGCACGCAGTCGCTCCACACAAACTCGCGCGACGAGGCCCTCGCGCTGCCGACCAAAGAGTCGGCCAAGATCGCGCTGCGCACGCAGCAGATAGTCGCGTACGAGAGCGGAGTGACAAAGACGGTCGACCCGATGGCCGGCTCGTACTACCTCGAGTCGCTCTGCGACGAGATAGAGGACGGCGTCTGGAAGTACCTCAAGAAAATAGACAGGATGGGCGGGTCGATAAAGGCCATCGAGCGCGGGTTCTTCCAGTCCGAGATACGCCAAAACGCGTACCGCCTCAAGAGGGAGATAGACGCCGAGGGCGGCGGCGCGCGCGTCATCGTGGGCATGAACCGGTTCTCCGACACGGAGGCCGGCGCAAAAAGGCCCGACCTCCTCAGGGTCGACGAGTCCGTGGGGCGCGCGCAGTCGCGGGCCATACGGGCCATGCGAAAGGGCCGCGACGCCGCTCGCGCGGCCGCCTCGCTCGAGTCCCTCAAGGCGGCCGCCGAGGACGAGTCGGCCAACCTCATGCCCGCGATACTCGGGGCCGTCAGGGCGCGCTCGACGACGGGGGAGATCAGCGGCGCGCTGCGCGAGGTGTTTGGCGAGTACAGGCCGTCGGGGGCGTTCTAGGTGGCCCTCGAGATAGACCACGTCGCGATAGCCGTCTCCGACCTGGACGCGGCGGCCGAGCGCTACTCGAGGGCACTCGGCGCCGAGGCGGTCCGCGAGACCGTCGAGTCCGAGGGCGTCAACGTCGCGATCATGAGGCTCGGCGGCGCGCGCGTCGAGCTCATATCGCCGATCGGCGAGGGCGGGCCGATAGCGGCGTTCATAAAAAAGCGCGGCGAGGGCATACACCACATGGCCCTGCGGACCGACGACATCGACGCCGAGGTCTCGCGCATGGAGGGCTGCGGCCTGCGCTTCCTGGGCAAGGTCCGCGACGGCTCGGAGGGCACGCGCGTGACGTTCATACACCCAAAGTCGCTCAACGGCGTGCTCACGGAGCTCTGCACAGGCGGGACGCCGCCGGGGAGGTGAGGCGCGTGGGCGACATACCCACGTCCATGCTGATCTCGGCCGTCTATGACGGCCCGAGGAGGTGCGCGGCCCTCAAGTTCTACAACGGAAAGACGCATCGGCTCGAGACGTACCACGACGGGACGGGGCACCTGCCGTACTGCTACTCGCGCCTCTCGCCGCAGGAGATCAGCGACCAGTACGGCCTGGAGGACCGCGACGACGTCAAGGGGGTCCTGCCCGCGAAAATCCGCGACAACCTCGCCGACGGGGACGTCGAGGTCTCAAAGATCGTCGTGACCGACCCGCTTGCCATAGGCGGCACGCAGTCAGGCCGCAGCATACGCGACATGATGCAGACGTGGGAGTCTGACATAAAGTACTATGAGAACTACCTGTACGACAACCGGCTCGTCATGGGGCGCTACTATTCGGTGAGCGGGGACAGGATAACGCCGCAGGACCTGCCCATACCCGAGGCCGTCAGCGCCGCCCTAAAGTCGCTGCTGCTGGACAGGGAGACGGGCAAGGGGATGCCGGACCCCGGCGAGTACCAAAAGTACGTCACAGAGTGGGCCGAGACGCTAAACCAGCCCATACCGGAGATACGGCGGATCAGCTTTGACATAGAGGTCGACTCGGAGAAAAACCGTATACCAGACCCGCACCTCGCCGAACGCCGCGTCACGGCCATAGGCTTTGAGGGCAGCGACGCGGTACGCGAGGTGTACGTGCTGGGGAAAAAGGGCGCGCGCGAGGCCGAGACGCCGGCGCAAGTCACGTACTATGGCGACGAGAAGGCCATGATACTAGACGCGTTCAAAAAGATCGCCGACTATCCGGTGGTGCTGACGTTCAACGGGGACGACTTTGACATGCCATACCTGCACAACCGCGCAAACCGCCTCGGCGTGCCCGCCGACGACAACCCGCTCTACATGATGCGCGACGCGGCCACGCTCAAGCGCGGCGTGCATGTCGACCTGTACAGAACGTTCTCCAACAGGGCCTTCCAGGTGTACGCGTTCTCCAACAAGTACTCCGAGTACTCGCTCAACAGCGTCTCCTCGGCGCTCCTCGGCGAGCAAAAGCTCGACCATGGCGTGCCGCTCGGCGACCTCACGCCCGAGCAGCTCGCGTCGTACTGCTACAACGACGCGCGCCTGACGTACATGCTCACGAGCTTTGGCGGCGACCTGCTGATGAACCTGCTAGTCGTCATATCGCGCATCGCGAGGATGCCCATCGACGACATTGCGCGCCTCGGCGTCTCGCAGTGGATACGGAGCCTCCTCTACTATGAGCACCGCAGGCACAACATGCTCATACCAAAGCGCGACGACCTCAACGCGCGCTTTGAGGGCAAGGCCTCGACTGACGCCGTGATGAAGGACAAAAAGTACCGCGGCGGCCTCGTCGTCGACCCGCAAAAGGGCATACACTTCAAGGTGACCGTCATGGACTTTGCGAGCCTGTACCCGAGCATAATAAAGGTCCAGAACCTCTCGTACGAGACGGTGAGGTGCGCGCACGGCGCGGAGTGCGAGTCAAACAGGGTGCCGGACACGCCGCACTGGGTCTGCAAGAGGCGCAACGGCCTGACCGCGCTCCTCATAGGGTCCCTGCGCGACCTGCGCGTCAACTACTACAAGAGCCTCTCGCGCGATGCCACGCTCGGCGAGACGGAGCGCCAGCAGTACTCGGTCGTCAGCCAGGCCCTCAAGATCATACTCAACGCGAGCTATGGCGTGATGGGCGCCGAGATGTTCCCGCTCTACTTTCTGCCCGCCGCCGAGGCGACTACGGCGATCGGGCGGCACATAATCCTCGAGACGATCAAAAAGTGCAAGGAGTCGGGGATAGAGATACTCTACGGCGACACGGACTCGATATTCATAAAGGACCCGACGCCCGAGCAGGTACAGGGGGTCATAGAGGTGGCAAAGGCCGACCACGGCGTCGAGCTCGAGGTCGACAAGGAGTACCGCTATGTCGT
>RKSK01000190.1 GCA_007570915.1 Cenarchaeum sp. | reverse complement strand
CCATATATGTAGAGCGTGTGCCTATAGCCAAAATCTAGCCCAAAGCACGTTTGCGCAAAATAGACAAACTTTTGGATCTTGGTTCGCGTTCTCTCCTCTGCGTTTAGTGGGTTTCCCCCGCAGTCAATCAGCTCGTTGTCATAGAGCAGCCTCAAGAATGGCTCTATCTTGCTGCTGGGCTTTTTGGAGAGGTACGCCTCATAGGCGCCCCTGTACTCCTCCTTTATCGCAGACTGTCGGGGGGCGGGGTTGGCGGGCGCCCTTGTGTCCAAAGGCCTTCCTAGCGCCCTTGCTATCCTCTGTAGCACCATTTCTCGCGGGCGCGTAAACTTTGCCACATTTAAAGACGCGGATGGGGCGCCCCCGCGCGCGCCGCGCCCCGCGCGGGAACCGGTTATAAGGGGCGCCCCCGCGCGCGCCGCGCCCATGGCCGGAACCCTCTACATCGTCGGCGTCGGCCCCGGCCACCACGACCACATGACGTTCGGCGCGCGTCGCGCGATCGAGACCAGCGACACGATCGTCGGCTATGAGACGTACGTAAACCTGGTCGAGGGGCTCCTCGCAGGCAAGGACGTCTACCGCTACGCCATGACGCAGGAGGTCGAGCGCGCGCGCCAGTGCATCGAGCTCGCCGAGGCCGGCCGGACCGTCTCGCTCGTCTCAAGCGGCGACCCCGGCATATACGGCATGGCCGGCCTCATATACGAGACGCTCATCGAGCGCGGATGGCGGCCCGGAGACGCGCCGCACGTCGAGATACTGCCGGGCGTCTCGGCCCTCAACTCGTGCGCGTCGATCGTGGGCTCGCCGCTCATGGCCGACTTTGCCGTGATAAGCATGAGCGACCTGCTGGTCCCCTGGGAGGTCATACTAAAGCGCGCCGAGGCCGCCGCGCGCGGCGACTTTGTCATTGTGATATACAACCCGTCAAGCAAAAAGCGCATACACCAGCTGCGCGACACGCGCGAGCTACTTCTGAAGCACAGGCCGCCGGGGACTCCCGTGGCGATCGTCAAGGGGGCCTACCGCGAGAGCGAGTCCGTCGTGATCACGGACCTAGGCTCGATGGAGGAGCACGCCGACAAGCTCGGCATGATAAGCACGGTGATCATCGGCAACTCGTCGACGTACCGGCACGGAGACCTCCTCATCAACCCGCGCGGCTACCGCTCAAAGTACTCGCTCAACCCGCCTGCGCCCCAGAAATGACCCTGCGCGTCTCCTCGTCGAGGCGCACCGAGTCGCGGACCGGCCCGACCACGGCCACGACGGCCTCCGCGATTCCGGCCTTGAGGTCCGAGGGGTGGAGCGACCCGGACGCATAGTCGGCCTCGAGCCCGGCGTACGACGAGTACGACACGTCGCCGCCAAACCTCTCCGGCCTCTCTATCCTGAGCTCCGCGCCGCCGCGCAGCACGATGTCGCGCGCTATGGCCAGCAGCGCGTTGCCCTCGACCGTGCCGGCCTCGCACCACGCGCGCGAGACCTTTTTGCGTATCTCCGCATCAGAGTCGTGGATAAATATCCCCGAGCCCGGCGAGGACTTTGACATCTTTGCGGCCGCTCCCCCGCCGGCCGCCGAGCCGCCCGGCCCGCCGAGCCCCGGCAGCAGCGACTGGTGGACGGAGACGGGCACGCGCCATCCCATCTTTGGGAAGACCTCGCGCGCGAGCATGTGTATCTTGCGCTGGTCCATGCCGGCGTGCGCAATGTCGGCGCCAAGCGCGTGGATGTCGGCGGCCTGCATCGGCGGGTAGAGGAGCTTTGCGAGGTCGGCGCCGTCGGACTCTGACCTGCCCATTATCGTGAGCGTCCTCATCGCGCGCGCGAGGCTGACGTGGCGCGCAATGCCGGCGACGTCGCGCCAGTACGAGCCGGTCTTTGCGTAGAGCTCGGTCCCCGTGAGTATCTCGGCCTTCGGGCAGACGCGCGCAAAGGCGTCCCTGTAGTAGCGCGACACGCGCGATATCGACTCCTCGTCGGCGCCGAGCTTGTCGTTGAGCATCGTGTGCCAGTCGGCGAGCAGGACCGTGCAGCGGCACCCCGCCGCCGCAAAGTCGTTTATCTTGTGGCCCAGGCTAAGGAGGCTGCCGAGGTGCAAGAACCCGGACACCTCGAGGCCGACATAGTGGCGCGGCGAGCCGTTCGTCTCCAGCAGGGACCTGAGCTCGGCCTCCGTGACGGCCTCCTCCGTCGGCGCGCGCATGATGAGCTCGAGCCTGCCCTGCGCGTCCATGCGCGCCCCCCGCCGCGCGCGCGAGCCTATAAGCCTACCCCGCCGCCGGCTTGCGCGGGCGCGTGCTCAGGTACAGCGCGTGGGCGCAGACCACAAACGCGGCCAAAAACGACTTTGTCGCAAATATGAGGTTCCACGGCCTCGACGGGTCGGGGTACGCGACGTACAGCGCGTCAATGTCGGGGACCGCGCCGCCTGCGACGCCGGCGGCTATCTTTGCGTTGAGGACCGTGAACGTCCAGAGGACCTCGTACAGGCAGACCGCGGCCAGGCCGACGAGCATGAGCTGCAGGAGGGCCATCCTGCGCCCGCCTATCTTGCCGGCGACGGTGCGCCTCCAGCCTATCCTGCTGACACAGTACCACCCGACTATGCCCGAGAAGAAGAGCCACGTCGAGAGCTTGGCAAAGTTCTCAAAGGGGACCTCCACCTCGACGAGGGTCTCGCCGACCACATAGCGGCCCGTGCTGGCCCACTCGGCGTGCATCTCGGCAATCCCGTATATGCCGATCGAGCCCATCATCGCCATGCACGCGTAAAAGACTCCCAGGTACACGGCATAGCCGGGATCCCCGCGCTCCAGGTGCCCCCCGGACATCGCCGCGCGGGCCCGCGCGCGGGTATAAAGCGGCTTCTAGTAGCCGTCCCTCTGGCGCCTGACGTTGACGCCGTGCTTGCGCTCGTACTCGGCCAGGACGTCCTGCGGGCCCATGCCGAGCTCTATGGCAGCCTGGACGGCAAAGTGCCACACGTCTATGAGCTCCTCGCGCGCGGCGGCCTCGTCAAACTCGCCGCGCTCCTTCCACCACTTCCAGCTCGTCGTCCGCTGCAGCTCGACGGCCTCGTGTATCAGCGCAGTGCAGAGCGCCGAGACGCGCTCCTCGCGGCCCTCGGGATAGCGCTCGCCCATCATCGCGGCGAGCTCGCGCTGTATGCGGACCGTGCGCGTCCTTTTTGATGATGACGTACGTCGCGCCCCACGACGCCATCTTTTTTGCGCACCTTATCAGGTCGTGCTCGCGCGCGAGCAGGCGCGCCTCCTCGGCGTTGATCACAGTCGCGTCGGTCTTGCGGACCATGCGCACGACGCCGGCCCGCCCCTTTCGTATCCAGTGCTCTATCGTGTCGCACATTGAGAACCGCGGCGAGTCAAAGTCGCCTAGCACTCCGACGTTGTGCGCGGGGTCGTTTGTCGCCAAATAGACGAGCCTGCTGCGCCTGTACGACTCTGGCACGCGCACGCGCCTCCCCGAGTTCACGCCGAGCTCGATGCCCCTTGTCCTCCTCGTCTCGAGGCGGTCGTCGTACTCGGCGTCATAGCGGAACGTCCTGCCCTCGCGCCGCTCGACGCCGGCCATGTCGGCATGCCTTGCGAGCGCGCGCTCGTGCCTTGCCGGAAAGTCGTCCCCCGTGGCGCCGAGGAGGCCCACGCTCGCAAAGTGGCTCGCCGCGACGGCCGCGTACGCCGCCGAGCCGCCGAGGATGCCGGCGTCGACCCTGCCGCGCGCGCGTATCGTGTCAAGCGAGACGGACCCAAAGACCGCTAGCACGGGCGGCCGGCCCGCTAGGCCCCGTGTATAAACCCGATCGCCGTGTCGTACTCGAAGGGGATGGATATCGAGACAAAGAGCACGTCATAGGACGTCACGCCGACTATGCGCGCAGCGTCCCCGCCCCCGCCGGCGCCGGCCTCGAGGAGGTACTCGCCGCCGGCCGTCGCGCTGCCCATGGCGGGCATGACAAAGGCCTCTATCGTGCCGCTCCCCACGTCGCTGCCGCCCTCGACCACGACAAAGTCCGTCTTGCCCACGGCTATGGGGATGATCGTGGGGTTCTCGACGGCCACGGTCAGCGCGTACACCGACCCCCGCTCGTCGCTGCCCAGCAGCTCGCTGCCCTCGATGCTCACCGATATGCCCGTGGCCGCGACGTACTGCCAGCCGCCAAGGGCCCCCAGCGC
>RKSK01000187.1 GCA_007570915.1 Cenarchaeum sp. | reverse complement strand
CGCGCCTGTGGCGCAGGCTTTGAAAGCAGGGCCGTCGGCGCGCCTCGCGTGCACAAGCAGGCGCGCAAGGGCGCGCGCACGTGGGGGCCCGGGGCGCGCCCTCCGGGCAAGATGGCGCCGCCCAGGCCGCCTGCCAACCTCCCGCTGTCCCGGCGGGACGCGCGCCGTCCGCGTCGGGTGGTTGGGGCAGGTCCCGGCCCGCTTCCGGCAAGCCTGCGATACCACGGCCCGCCGCGCCTCCCCGGGGGCGTGGCGCACCGCCCCCCGCACCAGGACACCCCCGTGCGCTATGCGCTGGGGGCGGACCCGAACGAGCGTCCCGGAGGCGCGCAGCACAGGCACGGGCAGCTGATCGAGGCGTTCAAGGCGATTGAGGCCAGTTGGCCCATCCTGCTAGTTGCCGCGCTCGGGATTTTGCTTGTTCTGAAGCGCCGGTAGCGCCGGGCGGCATTGCCGTGGCGCCCGGCCCCCGGGGGCGCGCGCCCCGCGGCCTGCGCAGTATACTGGCCTGCCGGGCACGCGGGAAGAATGGGGGGAGGCGCCTATGCCGGGGCGTCGAGCCGCGCCTTGTCCGGCGGAGCCGGGTTGGGTATGGGGCCCTCGGGCACGATGAGGCCAGTCCGCTCGGCCTCCCCGAGCGCCTCCTGCGCGGCCTCCCTGGAGCCGAGCAGGCTCGTGAGGCGCGTGATCAGCTCGCGCGTGGGGGCGAACCTGGAGTGCTGCATGCCGTTGTGGAGAAACCCCAGTGCCTCCATGCGGGTCTGCGCGTCCATCGACGGGACCGGGCGGGGCGGGGCACCCCCTCCCGGAGCCCCCTCCGGGGCCGCCGTGAGGGCGTTTTACCTCTGGGCTGACTGGGATCCCGGGGCGCGGGGCCGTATCCGTGTGCGTTCCGGAAATCATTTCCACGCCTGTGCGAGGAGGCCCGGCGCGCCGTCAGGAGCCCCCTTCGGGCCTGGCGGCGGCTCGCGGCGGCGCCGACGCCGGCCCTGGCCTGCCCGGGACGCGCGCGGCCGCCCGCCTTTGGGGAGTGCTGGCCGCCGGCGGCGGTGCCGGCTGCGCGCAAATGGACATATCCGGACCGCGCGCGCCGGCGGCGTGGAAGGCCTCCGTGACGCGCTGGCCCGGTGCCTCCTCTTGGCCCTCCCCCCGTACGCCGCGGTCCACCTGGCCGGCAGGGCCTCCTCGGCGGAGAGGCCGGCGAGCGCGCTCGACGCAATCCTCGAGGCTGCAGGCCTGGATCCGGCCTACCCCGGCGCCCAGCACCCGGACTCCGGCGCCCTGCTGTTCCTGCTGGCCCCGCTGGACATCCTGGCGTACCTGGCCATGGCCGCCTCGGCGTTCCTCCTCTGGCGGACGCCGCGCGCGCCAACGGGCGCCCCGGCGGTTCTCCCGACCAATGCGCGTTTCGGCTTGCATGTGCGGATCTTTTGGTCAAAGGTTTTGGATCCGCGCCCCGCGCGGCGGGCGCAAAAACGGCCAAGCCTGCCAAAACCGTGCCTGTTCACGCAACAGAGCCCGGGCGGGGCGGCTCGAGGCGCGGCGCCTGGCCCAGGCCTCGCCAAAGCATGTATCGCCCTGCCCTGCCCGCCTCGGGCATGACCCCAGACGACGAGGGCGGCTCGAGGGCGAGCTCGGCGGCTCCAAAACGCCCCGACCTGTTCCTCGATGCGCCGTTGATTGCCGGCGTCCAGGACAAGGATTCAGACGAGCGCAGGCTGGCGCCCAAAGGGGACGAGTAGGGCCCGCAGGGAGCACGGGAGGCGGCAAGCATGGATGACCAAAAGCGCAAAAACCGCGAGCTGCTCCTCAAGATCATATGATGGCCGGCGTCCAGATGCACATGTGGGCAATGCAGAGCCTCACCACCAAGGCAAGGGCGTTTCTCGCGGTGGGCGCAATAGTGGCAAGCATCCTGATTGCCGGGCTTGGAAGCGCAGTGGGGTTGCTTGTCGGCAACGCTGAAGTTCGAGGGCTCTTGGAGGGGCTTCCGGCATGGGCGCTCCTGGCCCTGGCCTCTTGTGGGGTTGCAAGCATCGCCTCAATACTGCTATCAATACATTTTTCTCTGCGCGCGCTCAAGACTGTGACCGTGTCCATGATTGGCTTTGAGCGGTTTACCCGGGATGGGAGGAACATGGACTGGGAAAGCTGTCCGATTGGATCAACCTGCCAGAAGACGAGATCTACAAGTATGTTCACCACCTCTTCTTTGTCGCCATGAGGAGCCTAAAGAAAGACAACTCTAGGATGGCCAAGCAGGCAGACCGCGGGAAAAACTTTCTTCTTGTCGGCCTGTGTCTAGGATTTGCCTTTGCCATCGCGGCCCTTTCCCTGTCATTTGCGCTGGGAGGCCCGCTTGCGTGACTTGCGAGGCGTCCCCTTCCCGCAGGCGGCAAACCCCGAAGGCTGGCTTGGCAGGGGCGCCCAAAACGCAGTCGAGCAGGGCGCCCCCAGGGTTCGCCTCCAGCCTTGTGATCGTCGTCTCGGCCTCGTGCCACTGCCTCCGGGCTGCCCACGTGAGTGCAGCCATGGCGCGCGAGTGGCGATCCCTGTGCCTCATGGTCGCAGACTGTGAGTGATCCGGTGCTGCCGGGCAAGCGGACAAAGGGCATGCGGGGGGCGAGGCCTCACGGCCCGCCGGCCGCCGGGGCCGACTCTGCGGCGCGCCTCCTGGCCTCCTCGGCCTCCGCCCCCCGCCCCAGCGCGGCCAGGGCCGCGGCGCGGCCCGCGTGGGCCTCGGCGTGGCTGGGCTCGATCTCGATCGCGCGGTCGTACGCGGCGACGGCCTCCTCGAGGCGGCCCATCGCGCGCAGGGCCGAGGCGCGCGCGCGGTGCGCCACGGGCAGGCCCGGCTCCAGCTCGGCGGCGCGGCTGTACGCGGCCAGCGCGTCCTCTAGGCGGCCGAGCTTTGCGAGCGCCACGCCTCGGTGTAGGTGCGCCCCCGTGCTTCGCGGGTTGATCGATATGGCGCGCTCGAGGGAGGCGAGCGAGTCCCCGGTGCGGCCGAGGCCGTCAAGCGCCCTGGCCGTGAGCACGTGGAGCCTGTAGTTGTTGGGATCCAGCTCGACGGCCCGCGCGAGCGGCCCCAGCGCCTCGGCGTGGCGGCCCTGCCTGCCGAGCAGCATGGCGCGCCTCGCGTGCGCCCCAGGCGTGTCCTCGTCGGCCGGCGGGGGCTCGGCTCGCCCGCCGGCGCCGCCCAGCGCGCGGGCCGCCAGCTCGCGCGCGCTGCGCGTTATTGGGCCGTCGTCGCCAAGCTCTATGGCCCTGTCATACGCGGCGACGGCGTCTGCGTGGCGTCCCAGGGTGAGCAGCGCCGCGGCGCGGCCAGAGTGCGCCGCGGCCAGGGTGGCGTCAATCCCGATCGCGCGGTCGTACGCGGCAAGCGCGTCGGCGTGGCGGCCCAGGGCCTCGAGCGCGGCGGCGCGTCCCGTGTGGCTCTTGGCCGCGCCGGGATCGAGCTCGATCGCGCGGTCGTACGCGGCCAGGGCATCATCGCGTCGCCCCATCTTGAGCAGCACGCCGCCGCGGCTGTCGTGGGCGCGGTCCTCGGAGGGGTCGAGCTCGATCGCGCGGTCGTACGCGGCCAGGGCATCTTCAAGGCGGCCCAAGGCCTCTAGCGCGCGGCCCCTGTACCCGTGGTTCTCGACGTCGCCGGGATCCAGCTCGATCGCGCGGTCGTACGCGGCAAGCGCGTCGGCGTGGCGGCCCAGCGAATACAGCTTGCCGGCGAGGCCTCGGCGCATCAGCGCGTCGTTGGGATCAAGATCTATTGCCCTGTCGTACTCGGCAAGCGAGTCCTCCTTGCGGCCCAGGGCAAAGAGCGCGTCGGCGCGGCCGTGGCGGGGGGCTGCGTCGCGGGGGTCCAGCCCTATGGCGCGGTCAAACTCTGCAAGCGCTTCCCCGTGGCGGCCGCTCCGCAGCAGGGCTACGCCCATGTTGTTGCGCCACGGGGACGACTCTGGCTCTAGCTCGATCGCGCGGGCAAGGGATTTGATGGCGTCGTCTCGGCGACCTAGCCCAAACAGGGCCCGGCCCCGGTCAGAGTGGGCCTGGGCGTTCTCGGGATCGAGCTCGATCGCGCGGTCATAGGCGGCGAGGGCCTCGCCAAGGCGGCCCTTGGCGGAGAGGCGGTCGCCGCGCCCGGTGTGGGCCTTGTGGTCGCGCCCCTGCGAAGGGCCCCGGGCGGTGCCGTGCCCCCGGGCGCGCTGCCTGGCCTCCTCGGCTTCCGCGTGGCGGCCAAGCGCGTCCAGGGCGTCGGCGCGGCCCGCGTGGCTGTCGGCCTTGCCGGGATCAATCTCGACTGCCCGCTCATAGGCGGCGAGGGCGTCGCCGTGGCGGCCAAGGGACGCGAGGAGCAGCCCGCGGTTGTTGTGGGGCTCGGCCATGCCGGGATGGATCTCCACAACGCGGTCCATCGCGGCGAGGGCCTCCTCGGGCCGGCCGAGCAGGTAGAGGGCGTGCCCGCGGCCATAGTGCGCCATGGCAAGGCTGCCGTCGAGCTCAATGGAGCGGCCGTACGCCGCAAGCGCCTCGTCGTGGCGGCCGAGCTCAGACAGCGCGTTGCCGCGGCCGGCGTGCGCCAGCGAGTTGCCGGCGTCTATCTCGACGGCGCGGCCGTACGCCGCAAGCGCCTCGCCGTGGCGGCCGAGCTCAGACAGCGCGTTGCCGCGGCAGGTGTGCGTCCGCGTGTTGCCGGGATCGATCTCTATGGCGCGGCCGTACGCCGCAAGCGCCTCCCCGGGCCGGCCGAGCCCGGCTAGCGCGTCGCCGCGGCCAGAATGCGCCCGCGCGTCGCCGGGATCAAGCTCGGCAGAGCGGCCGTACGCCGCAAGCGCCTCGTCGTGGCGGCCGAGCCTGTCCAGCATGAAGGCCATGTAGCCGTGGCGCTCGGCGCTCCCGGGATCCAGCCGTATGGCGCGTGCCTGCGCGGCGAGGGCCTCCTCGTGGCGGCCCATCGCGTCAAGCAGCTCGGCGCAAGCCGTTGCAAGGCTCCCGTTTTCTGGGGACATCTCGCTGGCGCGCCCATAGGAGGCAAGCGCCTCGCCGTGGCGGCCGAGCCTGCGCAGCGCGTCGCCGCGGCCGGCGTGGGCCATGGCGTCGCCAGGATCGATCCCGATCGCGCGGTCGTACGCGTCAAGGGCCTCCTCCAGGCGCCCCAGCGACCGCAAGGCAAGCGCGAGGCCGCGGCGCGCGGCGGGGCTTTGCGGGTCTGCTTCCACGGCCCTGCGGTACGCGGCGAGTCCGTCTTCGTGGCGGCCGAGCGCCAAGAGCGCGAGGCCGCGGCCGGCGTGCGCCCACGCGCTGTCGGGGTCGATCTCGATGGCGCGGTCCAGGGCGGCGAGGGCGTCGCCTTGGCGGCCGAGCTTTAGAAGCGCGTCGTGGCGGCCCCGGTGCGCGTCCAGGCTGCCCGGGTCTAGCTCGATGGCGCGGTCCAGGGCGGCGAGGGCGTCGCCGTGGCGGCCGAGGGCCAGGAGGGCCATTCCCCTGCGGGCGTGCGCGGGCGCGCTCTTGGCGTCAAGGGCAATGGCGCGTTTAGCGGACTCGAGTGCCCTCTTGTGATCTTCCATGGGAGGGCCGCGCGCGGGAGCATATAACAACCTGCCGCCGCGGGGCGCCGCATTGCGCGGCAAGGCGCGGGCTTGCGCGGGGCTCCTGCCTGGCACGCGGGAAAAATTTGGGGCGGCGCCTACGCGGGGACGTCGAGCCGCGTCCTGTCGAACGTCCCGGACAGGCGCCACGTCTTGTCCGGCGGAGCCGGGTTGGGTATGAGGCCCTCGGGCACGATGAGGCCAATCCGCTCGGCCTCTTCGAGCGCCTCCTGCGCGGCCTCCCTGGAGCCGAGCAGGCTCGTGAGGCGCGTGATCAGCTCGCGCGTGGGGGCGAACTTGGAGTGCTGCATGCCGTTGTGGAGAAACCTCAGTGCCTCCATGCGGGTTTGTGCGTCCATCGGCGGGACCGGGCGGGGTGGCTATATCAAGGTGTTGGCTCTTTTAAAAGGTCGGCGCGGGGGGAGCCGTCGGCAGGCGCACGCCAGGCAGGGTGGGCAAGCAGCAGAACCCGAAGCCGCGCCATCAAGTCAGGACGCGCACCCTGCCGAGGGGGGCGTACTTTGAGGCAAGGCCGCCGATCCGGGACGCCGGGAGCCGCGCGTTGGGGTGAAACGTGATGTCGACGGTTCCCGGCTCGATGGGCGTTCCGTTTTCAATCCTGACCTCGTCCTCAAGGAACAGGTAGTCCTTTAGCCCGCGCGTTGTTTCAGGGCGGTCAACCGCAAACACGGACGTGTACGTGAGAGGAAACGCATGTCTCCTGTACGCGTCAGTCACTCGGATCGAGTAGGATATTGGGTAAGCCTCGAGCCATGGCGAGCTTGTGATGGAGGCGGACACAAAAGAGCGCAGGATGGAATGGAACCGCATCGTTTCAAGCAGGCTTTCAAGCTCGGCCTCGCCGCCAGTGTGCCTGTTGAGTGTGTCGCACTGTGTCCACAGGTACCGCAGCACGGCCGTGTACGAGACGGCCGCCTCCTCGCATTCTAGGACAACGTCGACAAGGCCGCATTCCTCTAGCATGGAGTTTATCAGCATGTTGCGTCTAGGGACGTCAGGGGCGGGAACTGACGTGCGGTACGCATTATCTATGAGTGACATCATCTTGGGGTCGTGCTTTTTGCGAGAGACTGCTAGGGCAAAGTTTGACCTAGTCGCATCGCATAGTGCGCGAAAATTGGAGATTCTGTCAGGGCCCAGTCCGTTCTCGAGGGCGATGTCCAGCACCCGCTCAGGGCGCAGGTCGGTGCACGTGCATGGCGAGGTCCTGATCGCAGACTCGACGTGGGGCGTGATCGCAGCGATCAGATCCTGCCGGTTCGGGGCGTTGTAATCCATCAAGCAGTCACGGAAACCGCCCGCATAAAAGCATGATCGCAAAGATCGCAGGGTGTTGCCGGCCAGGGGGGCGCGTTTGGGGCAGGGTTGCGCGTCTCAAGCGCGTCCCGGGCGTTTCCAGTTGCGGAACCCGCCACGCGGGAGCCGTTGGCTGCCCCGGTTCGCCCCCGGAGATTTTCCGTGTGCCCTTCTGCGCCCGGCGGCCCCCGGGGCTGTTGCCGGGGCGGTCTCGGCGTGCGTGTTGTTTATTCACCAGGCTCGCGTGCGGGAGGGCAGACGCGCCAGTGCCAGGGCGCGGCGTTTGCGCGTGTGGGCATCGTGCCGCGCGACGGCATCCAGATCTCTAGTACTCGCGCAGGGCCAGGCCCTCCGGGTTGGGCTCTGTCGACTTTTGCATGCCCAGGACAATGTCGCGCACGCGTGGGTCGTGCAGGACCGTGAAGCGCAGCGAGTCCATCTCCTCCTTTGTCGGCTTTTTGCCCGTCGAGGCGATGCGGCCCGCGAGGTACCCGTGCATGTAACAGACCGCCTCGCCAAAGCCGTTGTGCTCGTTGATGTAGGGGAACATGGGGCAGCGCTTCGGATCCTCGGCGATCCCCGCGGCGTACTCTATCGTCTCTTGAACGGCTGGCGCAAAGATGCCCTTGGGGGCGTTCTCCCTGAGCAACT
>RKSK01000046.1 GCA_007570915.1 Cenarchaeum sp. | reverse complement strand
CAGCTCCTGCCGGACCTCGTACGGGTTGGCGTCCCCGCTCCCCCTAAATATGCCGCCATAGATCCGCGCCTCCTCGGCGGCCACGACGTGGTGGGGCCATGGGGCCTGCGGGACGCCGGCGGCGATATAGTCTGCGGCGAGCTCGCCGGTGATGCGGCCCCACACGATGCACTCGGACGTCGAGTTTGCGCCGAGCCTGTTCGAGCCGTGCGTGCTGTTGCACGCCGCCTCGCCGGCGGCCCAGACCCCGGTGATCTCGGTCCCCCCGTCAATGTCGGTGTTTATGCCGCCCATCATGTAGTGGCAGACGGGCCTCACGTCGATGGGCTCCTCGGAGGGGTCGATGCCGGAGAACTTTATGCAAATCTCGCGTATCGCGCCGAGCTTTTCGCGTATGACCTCGTCGCCTACGTGGCGCAAGTCGAGCTTGACGCAGTCGGCCCCCGTCATGCTCTTGAACCCGCGCCCCTCGGCAATCTCGGTCATTATCGACCTCGAGACGATGTCGCGCGGCGCGAGCTCCATCTTTGAGGGCGCGTACGCCGACATGAAGCGCTCTCCCTCGCTGTTTAGCAGGTGGCCGCCCTCGCCGCGCGCGCCCTCGGTTATGAGTATGCCGGACGGCATTATGCCCGTCGGGTGGAACTGGACAAACTCCATGTCCTTGAGGGCCATCCCGGCGCGATACGCCATGTCAAGCCCGTCGGGCGTCGACGAGTGCGCGTATGTCGAAAAGCTGTAGAGCCTGCCCGCGCCGCCCGTGGCGATTATCATGGCCTTTGCCCTTATCGCGTAAAACGACCCCGTCGCGATCTCGATGGCCGTTATGCCGAGAAACCTCCTGCCGTCATGCACGATCGACGTCACAAACCACTCGTTGAGGTACTCGATCCGCTCGTGCCTCTGGCACGTGTCATAGAGCGTCTGCATCTCAAAAAACCCGACCTTGTCAGACGCGTACGTCGCGCGCGGAAAGCTGTACCCGCCAAAGGCCCGCTGGTCGACGCGCCCGTCCTTTCGCCTTGACCACGGCATCCCCCAGTGCTCGAGCTGGTAGACCTCGTGCGGCATCTCGCGGCAGAGCCTCTCGGCGACGTCCTGGTCTGCCAAAAAGTCGCTGCCCTTGACCGTGTCATAGACGTGCGACTCTATGCTGTCGCCCTCGTCCGTGTAGAGGGCCGCTGCCGTGCCGCCCTCGGCCGAGACCGAGTGCGACCTCATCACCTGGACCTTGGAGACGACGCCTATGCGCAGCGACGGGCCCCTAGTGGCCGCCGCTATGGCCGCGCGGAGGCCGGCCAGGCCGGATCCGCATATGACGAGGTCGTACTCGAGGCTCTCGACCATCCTCGCGCGCGGGGCCGCGCGCGCCGAGTTAAATATGTGCTAGCGGCCCCCGCGTGCGGGGGGCCCGGCGGGGGCCGCCGCGCGGGCCACAGCGCCGGGCAACCAGGCGCGAATGCGGCAGGCGAGGCCAAGACGGCGTGCAGGGCAGGGCGGCGCAACGCGCCTATGGGGCAGCTTCGCCCTGCGGGATCGCCGCGCCCGCGCGCGCCGCCGCGCGGGCGACACGCAAATATACGGCCCCGGCCCCCGCGCGGGCCGTGTCGGCCCGCCTGCGCAAAAAGTACGGCCTCATCTGCGACTCGATCGCCGCGATCAGCCCCGTCATACGCTTTGTGGGCATGATCGGCGAGAGCGGCGAGCTCCTCGCCTACAACCGCCGGCCAAACCTCAAGCCGCTCCTCAACGAAAAGGACACGCACTACCAGTTCTCGCACATCGCCATGAGGACCGACCTCGAGACGTACTTTGACAAGAGCCTCGGGCCGATACAGTTTGTCTGGGAGGAGCGGACCAGGGCGCAGATCATATCGTTTGCGATAAAGAGGCACCGCGTCTGGATATCGATCGACAAAAAGGTCGTGCGCAGCGAGGTCCTCAGGATAGTCGACGCGTGCCTTCCCGTGGTCCGCCGCTACTCGTAGAGCCAGCACCGCGCGTACGACGCGCCCCCGCCAAAGGCCGGCGGGTCGGCGCGGCATTTCTCCATGGCCTCGGCGCAGCGCGGCATGAAGCGGCACGCCGCGCCGGGCCTCGCCATGTCGGGGGGGCTGCCGGCAAGGTGCGCCGGCGGCGGCCCGTCAAGCGTCGGCGTCGCGGCCACTAGCGCGCGCGTGTACGGGTGGCGCGGAGACTCGCACACGTCGCGCGCGGCGCCCAGCTCGACTATCTGCCCGGCGTACATTATTGCAATGCTGTCGGCAACCTCGGAGAGGAGGGCCAGGTCGTGCGTTATGAGGATGACCGACGTGCCGCGCTCGCGCAGGCGCCGCAGCACGCCGGCCACCTGCGACTGGACGAGCACGTCAAGCGCCGTGGTGGGCTCGTCGGCGATGACGAGGCGCGGCCCGAGGAGGAGGGCCATCGCGATGACCGCCCTCTGCCTCATGCCGCCGCTCATCTCGTGGGGGTACATGCGCAGCACGCCCCCGTCAAGGCCGACCTTGGCCATGGCGCCGGCGACCTCGCCGCCGCCGGCGCCGCGCCCGTGCTCGGTGAGGACCTCGCGCAGCTGGTCCCCCACGGTGTAGACGGGGTCAAGCGAGCTCATCGCGGCCTGGAAGACCATGGCGACGCGCTTCCACCTGTGCGTCGCGTCAAACTCGCGCCGGCCCATGGCCAGGATGTCGACGCCGTCAAGCCGCGCGCTTCCGGCGTGCGTCGCGCCGGCCGGGAGGCTGCGCATGAGGGCCATGCCCAGCGTGCTCTTGCCGCACGCGCTCTCGCCGGCTATGCCGAGCGCCCTGCCCTCGCCCAGGGAGAACGTCGCGCCGTCGACTGCCCTCAGGCGCCCGCCGTCCACGGCGTACTCGACGCTCAGCGAGTCGACCTCCAGCATGGCCATGCGGGCCGCGCGCGCCGGCCCCCACATATTAGCGCGAGCGCGCCCCGCGCCAAAAAGCGAACAATTATCTACTCGCCGTCGGGCGGCTCCGGACGTGGCGACGCGCAAGGCGGGCAAGCACATGCGCTGGGCGGACCAGCGCGAGAACCGCCGCAAGGCGAAAAAGTCAAAGAGCGGCAAGCGCGGAAGGCGCTAGGCGCCCGCGCGGCGCCTGCCGCGCCCCGCCGGGCCCCCGCCGCCCGCGCGGCGCACAATGGTTAATTTAGAGGGGCTCGAGGCGGGGGGCGCATGAAGGCCGAGCACGTGATGGCCATGGCGGCGCTTGCCGCGGCCCTCCTTGCCGCGCCGGCCATGGCGCAGGGCGACGGCGCCACGGTCACGAGCCACTCGGCGGGAAACTCGTACATAGTCGAGCTTGCCGCGGGCGGCGCGGGGCCGGTCGCGCGCTTTGACGTCTGGGTGGGCGAGGGCAACTCGTTTGAGTCGTTCAAGACGGGGCCCGGCTGGACGGGGACGCGCCAGGCCGCGGGCCTGATCTCCCTTGCCCCCTCGGCGCCGCTGGCCCCCGGCGAGTCCGCGCAGTTTGGCCTGGGAACGGAGTCCGTGGCCGACGGAATAAGCTGGAGGGCGCTCGACGCGCAGGGCGGCGTGCTGGCGACGGGCAAGACGGTGCCCGGCC
>RKSK01000165.1 GCA_007570915.1 Cenarchaeum sp. | reverse complement strand
ATGACGCCGGCGACGCGAACATTGCGCGCCTCGTGCGCACGCTTCCACGCGGCGTCCGCCGCTCGAGGCTAAAAATAAGAAATGCCGGGAGGGTCGCCTAGTTTGCGGCGTCCTCTGCCCAGCCCTTGACGAACACGCCGTTCTTGTGGAGGGGCACGGGCTGGCCCGCGGTGTAGTTCATTGGCCTCATCCAAAAGATGGACTTCGTCGGGCACACGCCTATGCATGCGCCGTCAGATATGCACCTCTCCGGATAGAAGACAAAGGCCTTCCCCCTCTTCCAGCCCTCGACGGGCTTTACGCGCAGGACGTCCGGTCCGAGCGACGTGCAAATCTCCACGCAAAGCGCGCAGCCTATGCACCTCTGCTCGTCCACGTCAGGCAGGATAGCTATTGGCATTGTTGCCACAGGCTTGCCCCCGTGGCTATTTAAAGCATGCCAAAAACCCCCATAACGCTGTTGTATCCGGGCCCCGCGCGCAGGGCTGCCCTCCCGGGACGTCAAAAATAGGGGGCGTGGTTGTTGCGCCTACTTGCGCATGGCGTCGATCTGGCCCGAGGTCACCCAGTCGAGTAGCTCGGCCGAGGTCGGGTTCAGTTCCGCCTTCTTGTTCATCAGGTTGGCGACCCAGATCCAGTTTATCTGGTTCAGGAGGGGTTTGTTGGACTCGTCCCCCTGCCTGACCTTGGCGACTAGCGCCTGGTCCTGCTGGTTCAGCCAATCCTGGTAGCTTCTGCCCATACGGGCGCCCCCCCCGATCCGGCTGTAATTAAAGGTTTAGGCGTGGCCGGCGGGCGGGGGCGCCGCGGCGCCCCCCATAGAGAGGGTTTTAAGGCACGATCTGGGCCCCGCACGGCAGTGAAGGTAAGCGTTTTGGGCGCCGCCGGCGAGGTCGGGCGCTCGGCGTTCATGGTCGAGTCCGGCCCCACGAGGGCCCTCCTCGACTATGGCGTCATGTTTGGCCGCAGGGGCGACCCCCCGCAGTACCCCACGCACGTCAAGCCCAGGGACATAGCCGGCGCCGTCATATCGCACGCGCACCTCGACCACTCGGGCAACGTGCCGGCCCTCTTTGCCGGGGGCGGCAACGGCGTCGGCGTGCACGCGACAAGGCCCACTATGGAGCTCTCGAGGCTGCTCATCGAGGACATGATAAAGATAGAGAAGGGGCGCCACGAGTACGACCTGCCCGAGGTCAACGCGATGATGGACCACGCGACGCACCACGCCTTCGGCGAGCCCTTTGGGATAGGCGGCCTGCGCGCCGAGCTGCGCGAGTCCGGCCACGTCGTCGGCGGGAGCACCGTCATCGTCGAGGCCGACGGCAGGCGCCTCTTTTACACGGGCGACGTCAACGTGCGCGGCTCGAGGATGCTCCGCGAGGCCGACCTTGACGTCGGCGACGTGGACCTCCTCATAACGGAGAGCACGTACGCGCTAAAGGACCAGGCGCCAAGGAAGGAGTCCGAGGCGGGCCTCCTCGAGTTTGCCAAGGAGGTCATGGACCGCAAGGGCATACTGTTTATCCCCTCGTTCTCCGTCGAGCGCTCGCAGGAGATCGCCTGCGTCCTGCGCAACGCGAACTTTGGCCACCGCGTCATCATGGACGGCATGGCCCTCAAGGTGAACAAGATCATCATGGACAACATGGACTACCTGCGGGACCCAAAGGTCTTTGAGGACGCCGTCGGGCACGCGATCTCGATAAGGAGCCACGAGGACCGCAAGCGCAACCTCGAGGGCCCGTGCGTCGTGATATCGCCGGCGGGCATGCTGGTGGGGGGCAACGCCGTCTTTTACCTGCAAGAGATCGCCTTTGACGACAGGAACGGCATCGCCCTCGTGTCGTACCAGGGAGAGGGCACGCCGGGCAGAAAGCTCCTGGAGACCGGCAAGGTCCAGGTCCGCGGCGGGGCGCGGACCGCGGCCGCGCAGGTCAAAAAGTTCGAGTTTTCGGGCCACTCGGGGCGGACCGACCTCTTTGAGATGGTCAGGCGCATAAAGGGGAGCCCAAAGGTGGTCACGGTGCACGGGGATCCCGAGTCGTGCGAGACGTTTGCGCGCGAGATCCACGAAAAGTTTGGCCTCGACGCGCACGCCGCAGTCGCCAACGAGACGATCGAGGTCTAGCGCGCGCATCGACGTAGAGTCGAGCATAAACAGCGGCCAGGTCTTCCTCTGGGAGCGCGACGGGGACATTTGGCGCGGCATTGACGGGGCCCACGCGATCACCGTGGACGCCTCGCGTGCCCCCCCGCGCGTGAGCTCGCACGCCGGCCGCGCGCCGGACATATTCAGGCAGGGCGACGACATTGGCGCCATACTGCGCGACATATCGCGCGACGCCGCAGTCGCCTCGGCCGTGGCCCGCCTGCGCGGCATGCGCCTGATGAGGCAGGACGCGTTCCAGTGCCTCATCACGTTTATCGCCTCGGCGAACTCGAACATACCGCGGATCAGGGGGACGCTGCGCCGCCTCTGCGGGAGGTACGGCGAGCGCGCCGGCGGCGCCGGCTGGGAGGCGCGCCTCTTTCCGTCCCCGCGCAGGCTCGCGCGCGCCGGCCCCGCGGGCCTTGCCGCCTGCGGCCTGGGGTACCGCGCGCCGTACGTGAGGCGGGCCGCGGCGATGGTCGACTCGGGCAGGCTGGACCTGCGCGCGCTGTCCGGCGCGCCGTGGGCCGCGGCGATGGGGGGCCTCCTCGGCGTGCCCGGCGTGGGCTGCAAGGTCGCCGACTGCGTCATGCTGTTCTCGCTCGAGAGGCTTGACGCGTTTCCGCTTGACCGCTGGATGGCGCGCATACTCGCCGCGTCCGGCGGCGCGGCGCTTGCGCGCAGGATGGCCGGCCTCACGCCGCGCAGGTACGCCGAGGTCCACGGCGAGGTGGTCGGGAGGTACGGCCCGCACGCGGGGTACGCGCAGCAGTTTCTCTTCAAGGCCGGCAGGGACGACGCGCGCGGCGCGTGGGCCGTAAACCCTTAAAGCGAGACGCGCGCGGCGCGCGCGGCGGGCCCATAGCTCAGCATGGACAGAGTGTTGGACTTCTAATCCAATGGTCGGGGGATCGAGGCCCCCTGGGCCCATGATGCCTGCACCACGCGCGGCGCGCCCCGTCACATCTTGAAGACGAGCAGGAACGGCACGCCGCCTATCCTCCTCACGCCGTCCTCCACGCCGACCTCGAGCTCGAGGGCGAGGCTGACGGTCCGCTCGCCGACCATGTTGATTATCTGCGACTCGGAGAGGAGCCTCGCGGCCTCCTCGCGGCCCACCAGCCTCTCGCGATAGTACCCGCCGATCTCCATGGTCCTCTTGCCGTCGGTGATCCTCCTGCCCAGCAGGTCGTCGTCGCATATGTTGAGCAGCGCGCTGCCCGCCTGGCCGCCTGTCCGAACGGAAAAGGAGCTCATGCGTACTTGCCCTTTAGCGTCGACTTTGCCCCGCACGCCTCGCAGACGAGAAAGGCGATCCTGTTCTCCTTTGTGACCCTCGTGTCCGGGCTCTCGCACGTGGGGCAGAGGACATAGTCCTGGAGGTATATCTTAAAGAGGCGCGTAAAGTCGTCGGGGTCGCGCTTGCCTATGAACATGGCCTTCTCGCCTATCCTCTCGGCGGGGACGGCGAACTCTTTTGCCAGGTACTGGAGTATCTTTTCTGGCTCGCGCCTGAGGACCTTGGGGAACTCGGCAAAGTTGCGCAGGAAGGTCTTTTGGCCCTCCCACATGACGTCCACGGGGGGCAGCTCGAGGCGCGCGGCCTCCTGGCGCGCCTCGTCGGAGAGCCCGTCGCGGATGCGCCCGAGCAGCGCGGCATAGTCGTCCCCGGCCATCGGCGCGGCGCGCGCGGGGCACCCTATAATTGGATTGTGCCCGCCGCCGACCCTAGGGCTTGCCTATGCGGAACATGTTGGTCCCGCACGTCGGGCAGGTGCCCTTTACCGCCGGCCTGCCGTTCTTTAGCTTGGTCTCCTTGGGGTTCTTCATCTCCCGCTTTGTCCTGCACTTGACGCAGTACGCCTCTGTCATTCTGCGCCAAGCGTGCGCGCGGTGATATTTAGAAAGGCCATGTTAATATTATTTAACCATGCGCTAGAGGCGCGATCGTGGCGGGGGCGCGCGCGGGGCAGGCAGTTATAAGCCGGCGGCCGCAGCGGGCCGCCCGCATGGCCACCAGGAGGGGGGCCGCCCTGACCGCCGCGCTCCTCGCGGCGGTGACGGCGGCCTCCTTTGCGATCTGGCTCGTCCCGCAGGGGGCGCCGGGGGGGACGATCGTCGTCTCTGACCACGCCGCCAACCTCGACGGCGTCGAGGACCGCCGCGCGGCCCTGGCCGCCGGCGTCTCGGGCCTCCTCGAGGGCGTCATGGCCGGCGCCGTCAGCGCCGACGAGCACGCCGAGCTCGCCCGCGAGTCGGCCGTGATCGCAAAGTCCGAGCTGGCCGGCCTCCTGCGGACGCAGGCGCCGCCGGAGTGGCGCGCAAGCTATGCGGCCGCCGCCGAGTCGCTGCGCGAGCTCGGCGCGTACATGTCCGAGTCGATCGCAGTCGCGCGCGCGGCCGAGCGCGACGGCGGGCAGCCCGAGACGGGCCGCCTCGAGGGCGCGCTGCGCGCCTCCGGCGAGAGGGCCGCCGAGTCGCTTGCGGCGCGCCCCTAGGCGCGGGGGCGCGGCCCCCGGCGCGGGGCGCAAATTCTTAAAAGGGCGGGCCGCGAGCCCCCGGGCAATGGCGCAGGAGACCAGGGGGGCGCGCAAGGCCGGCGGCGCCGCGCCGGCCCGCACGCTCGTCCTGTGCGTGGACCGCGACAACGACATAGGCGACAAGGCGGGCATAGAGACGCCGGTCGTGGGCCGCGACGCGTGCCTCGAGGCGGCGCAGCGCCTGGCCCTCGAGGATCCCGAGGACGCCGACTCTAACGCGATATTCTCGGCCGTCAAGTCGTACGAGGACCTCGTCAGCCGCGGCCATGCCGCCGAGGTCGCCATAGTGGCGGGAGTGGGCCGCAGGGGCGTGCAGGCCGACGAAAAGATCGCCGCCGAGGTCCGCGCGGTCATGGGGGGCTTCTCGGCCACGGGCGCCGTCATCGTCTCTGACGGCGAGGACGACGAGGCGGTGATACCCGTCATACAGAACGTCGTCCCCGTCGTCTCCGTCCAGCGCGTCGTGATGAGGGTGAGCCACACGATCGAGCACTCGTACGCCGTCTTTGGCAGGTACCTCAAGATGGTCATGTACGACGCGCGCTACTCCAAGTTCTTTCTTGGCGTGCCGGGCATCCTGCTGCTCATAGGCGGGATCGCCACGGTCCTCGGGTACGCGACGCAGATAGCCTCGGTCCTCGTGATAATACTCGCCGGCGCGCTCATCACGCGCGCGTTTGACATAGACAAGGCGTGGATCAACTGGACAAAGCCCGAGCCCGAGGCGCTCGTGCGCCTCTTCACGATGGTCACGGGCATCGTGCTCATAATCGCCTCCGTCCCCGCCGGCGTCTCGACGGTCGCCGGCGTTGACGGCGCGGACATCTCGGCCCTCGGCCTAGATCGCGAGACGGTCGGGCAGTTCATGGCCGGCGCGCTGCCGATCCTCTGGATAGGCATAGGCGTCATGCTGGGCGGCATGATGCTCAGCCACCTCTTTGCCGGCGCGCGCCGCGAGATCGGCGACATTTTGCGCCTCATCGCCCTCGCGGCGCTCTACCCCACGCTAAACCAGTTCACGTCAATCCTGGCCAACGGCGACAGCGAGTTCACGCTCGTGCCGCCGCTGCTCGCGGGCCTCGGCGTCACGCTAGCCGCGGCGCTAATCCTCTTTCGCCGCTACAAGAGGCAGCGAGACGACGCGCCGCCGGCCCGCGCCCCCTAGGGGCGGCGGCGCGCGCCACCCGGGAGCGGCCACCGCCCTGCCCTGGCGGGCCGGCCGGGGGGCCGCCGCGCGCCCGCAGGCCCCGCCAGTTGGCCTGACCTGGGCGCGCGGCCCCCAAGTCTTGACGGCTTGCGTTCAACCCCCCGCCTCATGGCCGCCAGTTGGCCTGCCCCGGGCGCGCGGGCCCCCCGGGGCGCGCCCCTAGGGGGCGGCGCCGACGTGGCCTATCGTCTCGACGGAGATGGCCGGCGCGAGGCCGGGCGCGCCTAGCGAGTCGGTTCCGCCGATATAGTTGAGCGTGACGTCCGTGCCGGCGACGTCCGTGCTGACTATGGTGTAGTCGTTGCCTATGTAATAGTCGTCAATGTCGACGGCCGCCTCCATGACCTCCGTGTCATAGGTGATCACGACGCTGCTGGACGCCGCGAGGTGCGCCGTGTCGACTATGGCGGGGGCCGGCGCGGCCGGCGCGTCGGGGGCCGCCGGCGGCACGACGGCCACGGGGTCGGCGTGGGCCTCGTCGAGCATCTGTATGCGCACGGTGGCCCCGCCGGCGCCGTTGAGGTACTCGGAGACGGCGAGCCTGCCGTCGCCCAGGTGCTCGATGGCAAACCCAAAGTGCGCGACGCGGTAGCCCTCCGGCGTCGGGGCCATGTTTGTGATCGACGAGACCTGCGCCCTCGTGGCCAGGTCAAAGATGGCCACGGTGCCCGTGGCCGGCGCCGTCTCGCCGGCCGGCGCGGAGACGCCGCGGTTGCCCACGTAGACGGTGCCTCCGGCGTGGTCAAACCTGCTGCCAAAGTCCCCGCTGCAGCAGCCGTCCGCGGCGATCGCCCCGACGGGGGTCGCCGAGCCCTTGCGCATGTGCTGTATGGCGCCGGCCTGCGACTCGCTCACGAGAAAGTCCCCGCCGTCGGCGAGCCTCATGCGCTGGTGGCCAAACTCGCCGTAGCCGGGGCCCTCCGCCGTCGTCATCGGGGCGATCGCGCTGGCCCTCGTCGCGCCGGTCACGTTGAACACATAGGTGGCGCCGCCCCGCCCCTCGTGGTCCCTCGTCGCGGCGTAGACGTACTCGTGCTCGCCGTCGTCATACGCGAGGAGCTTGCGCCCAAAGACGTCGTTCGTGTCCGGGTCGGGGTTTGCTATCGTGTAGAGGAGCGAGCCCGTGGCGATGTCAAAGGCGAATATCATGCCCGCCCTCGGAGTCGATGTCGCGCCGTCATTGTGCGCCGTCGAGGCCACGACGAGCTTGTCGCCCAGCGAGGCGATGTGCGAGCCAAAGTGGTCGCCGCCGCTGGTCCGGCTCGGCGCGGGGTTGTAGATCGTGCGCGCGACCTCGCCGGTCGTCGCGTCGAGTATCGTCACGCTTCCGTGGAAGCCGCCGCCGGCCGCGGCGCTGCGGCCGTCGTTGCCGCGCGCGCTGACCGCCACGCGCGTGTCCCCGCCCGTCTCGCCGATTGCGGCGATCGCGTTGCCAAAGTACTGGTTTCTCGCCGGCGAGGGGTGCTTGAGCGTCCGCTGCAGCTCGCCCGAGTCGGCGTCAAAGACGTGGACCGCGCCGGCGTTGCCGTCCTGCCTCGTGTTTGACGCGAGCAGGAGGCCGCCCACGTGCTCGAGCTTGTGCGCAAAGCTCCACGCGGGGGTCGAGCCCGGGTTGGTGATGGGGCCGGGAAGGACGCTGATGACCTGCGTGTCGGACTCTGTCTGGCCGGTCG
>RKSK01000041.1 GCA_007570915.1 Cenarchaeum sp. | reverse complement strand
GTGCGTGGCGACTATCGTGCCGTCGCGCGTGCGCACTGTCCCCGCATAGTGGCCAAACGCGCCGGTGACGCGCGCGCCTCGCGCGCGCGCGTGCGTCGAGGATATGAGGCGGCCGATGGCGCGCCTGCTGCGCTCTATGGCCGCAATGTCGACGCCGGCGGCGCGGTACGTCAGCGCGCGCCGGCGCGCGCTCGCGCGCCTCACATGTACATCCCCCGCGCCTCGCCCCTGTGGCGAGCGTATCGGCGCGAGAGCTCCGAGTACGTGTCCTCTATCTCGCCGGCGTCCTTGAGCAGGGGCGAGGCGTCCACGCGCGTCCCGTACAGCGAGTTTACCGCGTTGACGAGCGTCGCGGCCGCGCCGGGGTCGGCGGCGTCCCTGTTGGCGCGCACGAGCAGCGCCGAGCCGCGCACGTCGTGCAGCAGGCACTCGTCGAGCAGGCCCCCCGATATCCCCGCAATGTAGCCGCGCGTTATCATGCTGATGCCCGGCACGGCGTCTGCGTGGTGCGTGTCGCGCTCTGCCGCATAGTAGGCGCGGCCGTCATGGGCCTCGCCGGCGATGCCGTCGAGGACCACGAGCTCGGAGGCCCCCCTCGAGGCGAGCCAGTCAAAGGTCGCCGAGACGATGTCGTGTATGCCCTCCACGGGGAGCGTGATCTCGCAGACTATGGCGCACGTGTTGGTCCCCTCGTGCGCGTAGAGGCGAAAGGGGTGCTGCAGGTGGCCCCTCAAAAAGACGGCCGCCGGCGGGATGTGGCGCGACCTCATGCACGCAAACTCGGAGAAGCCCATCGACTCGACAATGTGCCCCACGGCCAGCGGGCCGACGAGGCCCGCGCCGACAAAGCCCGCCATGACGGTGGGCTCCTCGAGGCGGACGCTCGAGAACTCGCGCACCTCGGCGCTGGCCCTTGTGGAGTGCTGCACCGCGGCCGCGCGCGCCTGCGCGGGTTAATTACCCTTGCGAGGCGGCCCGCGCGGGGGGCCTGCACTTAAACGGAGGCCCGCGCGGGGGCCGTCCCGATGGAGGTCGCGATCAGCGCCGCCCTCGCCGGCGCAGGCCTCGCGCTGCTCTGCCTCGGCGGCGCCAGGCTCGTCGGCGGCAGCGTCTCGGTGGCCAGGCGCCTCGGGCTGAGCCCGCTGGTGATCGGCATGACCATAGTCGCGTACGGCACGTCGACGCCGGAGCTTGCCGCGAGCGTCGCGGCCGGCGCCAATCACGGGGACATTGTGCTCGGCAACGTCGTGGGCAGCAACATCGCAAACATCGGCATGGTCATAGGCGTCGCGTCGATCATGGCCCCGCTCGCCATAGCGGCGCGCGCGCTCCGCAGGGAGATCCCGCTCATGTTTGGGTTCTCGGCGCTCCTCGTCGCGCTCTCGGTCGACGGCGAGGTCTCTCGCCTTGACGGCGCGCTGCTCCTCGGCGCGCTAGTCGCCTTCACCGTGCACGCGTGCCGCTCCGCGCGGCGCGCCGGCGAGTCGCACGGGGGCGCCTCGCTTGCCCTGTCGTCCATGCCGAGGTCCGTCGCGAGCATCGCCGTCGGGGTCGCCGCCCTCTATTTTGGGGCGGTCCTCACCATAGAGAACGCCGTCGCCCTCGCGTCCAGCCTCGGCCTCTCCGAGAAGGTGATCGGGATAACCGTGGTGGCCATAGGCACGTCACTGCCCGAGCTCATAACGTCGATCATCGCGATCCGCCGCGGCCAGCCCGACATCGGCGTGGGCAGCATCATCGGGAGCAACATATGCAACGTGCTGCTGATCACGGGGATCGCCTCGGCGGCGTTCACGATAGCAGTCGACCCGGGCATCTTTGTGGACTATGCCATAATGATCGCCTTTGGCGCGTTCCTCCTCGTCGCCGTGCGGACGGGCAAGATAGGCAGGGCGACCGGCGCCTGCGCCGTCGCCGCGTACGCCGCCTACCTTGCCACGCTGGCGTTCCGCTAGCGCGCACGCGCCGCTGGCGGCAGCCTAAAAATGGGGTGGAAGAGCCCCTACTTGAACGTCCTTACCTTCCTCACGATCTTGTTGTGGTCAAAGCTCGGTGAGCAGGTGACGTACAAGAGGTGGTTGCGCCCGGCGGGCATGACGAGCCTCTTGAGCTTGTCATACTCGGCGAGGGTGTACCTGCACGTGCCCAGCTTGCGCGAGAGCGCCTTGCGCTTCTTCATGTTCTGCGCGGATATGCGCAGTGACGCCTTGCTCTCGGTCGGCGTCAAGACGTTCTTGACGGACTTGCGGCGCGCGTGGTACACGAGCTTGCCGTTCATGTCGCAGATCGTCGCCACCCTGATAGAGGGGCTGATCTTCAGGACACGCTCGACGGCCTCCTGTGCCTCCATGCGGGGCCGGCCGGCGCGCTCAAGTCATAAAGGTTGCGCCCCCGCCCGCGCCTACGCGCGGCACGAGGGGGCCAGGGCCGCCGAGGAGGCGTATATCGAGGCGCACAGGGCGCCGATCGCCACGAGGCGCAGCGGGAGGTCATAGGCGGCCAGAAAGGACGCCGCGGCCGCGCCGGCGGCGCCGAGCGAGCCGACGAGGGCGATCGTGACCGGCCCGCAGGCGCACGCGCCGGCGACCACGCCGACTGCCGCGCCGGCGGCGCCGCCGGCCGCGCCGCCCCGCGCGGCCCTTGCCGCCTGCGCGGCGCGCACGCCGAGCGGCAGCGCGACTGCCGAGAGGGCCGACATTGCGACGATCGCCGCAAGGCCCGCCTCGCCGCCGTCTGGCACGTGCGCGGTGACGTACGGCTCGAAAAAGACATAGTCTGCCGTGTAGAGCATGGCAAGCGACATTGCCGCAAAGGTCGCAGCCGCCATCGCCGCGCCTCGCGGCCGCGCAAGCACGCCGCGTGAGGCCAGCGCCATTGCGCGCGCGCCGTGCGCCATGGCTAGCGCCTTCTAAACGCGCCGAGCAGCCTCGAGATCGCCGAGTCTATCGGGCACGACTCGCCGCCGCCGGCGTGGCGCGCGGCGTGCCTCTCGTACTCTGGCCTAGAGCCAAAGACCCTGTCGCAGCGATCACAGTAGACCTTTTGCGGGTTTGCGTCCCCCTTTTCGCCGTCCAACGCGCGCCCGCGCGCAGGGCCCCACTAATAAGCATAATTGCCCCCGCGCCGCCTAGAGGTAGTGTATGCGCTTGTGGATGTTGTACTCTACCTCGTATTTTGTGACAAAGCCGCAGTGCGGGCAGGCAAACATGTGGTCGCGCGGCGCGGCGCGGCCCTCGAGGGGCTTGCCGGTAAGCGAGTGTATGGTTATCGTGTTGGCGCGCGCAATGACCGAGAGGCCGCGCGCCTCGCCGATAGAGTCAAGGTACTCCTTGATCACCGTGACGGCCTCGGCCATGTCAAGGGCGTCCGAGTCGTCTAGCGGCGAGAGGGCAAACTTGTGCAGCTGCATTGCGGGAATCGCGCCCAGCTGGTCGGCGACGTACACGGCAAGCTCGTGCATGATGGCCTCGACGTCGCCGCACTCGACGGTTATCAACGGCGCGCGCGGCGCGGCGGGGCGTATTTTAGTCTAGGCGGCCCCGCGGGCCCCATGGGGCGCCCCGGCGGGGCGGCCCCGAGCGCGCGTCAGGGGGCGCC
>RKSK01000209.1 GCA_007570915.1 Cenarchaeum sp. | reverse complement strand
TCCCGGGCGCCTGGAGCGCGTCGAGGCGCGCACGCACGCGGCAGTCGCCGACGCGATAAGGCGCCTCGTCGTCCGCGGCGCGCCGGCGATCGGCGTGGCCGGCGCGTTTGGCATGGCCCTGGCCGCCAGGGAGCATGCGGGGGGCTCTCGCGACGGGCTGCTCGCCGCGCTGCGCGGGGCGCATGCGCTCCTCGCCTCGACGCGCCCGACGGCAGTAAACCTGCGCTGGGCCCTCGACCGCGCAATGGCCGCCGCCGAGGGCGCGCCCGACGCGCCCGCGGCGCGGCGCGCCGTCGAGGACACCGCAGTCGCCATGGCCGAGGAGGACGTCCGCGCAAACATGGAGATGGGCCGGCACGGCGCAGACCTCATCGGCGACGGCGAGACCGTAATGACGCACTGCAACGCCGGCGCGCTGGCGACCGTCGCGTACGGGACGGCCCTCGGGGCGATCAGGGCCGCGCGCGAGGCCGGCAAGGGCGTCAGGGTCATGGCGACCGAGACGCGCCCCGTGCAGCAGGGCTCGCGCCTGACGGCCTTTGAGCTGCAGCACGACGGGATCGACGTCACCCTCGTGCCCGACACGGCCGTCGGCCACGCCATGGCGCGCGGCATGGTCGACAGGGTCATCGTCGGCGCCGACAGGATACTCGCCACGGGCCACGTCTTCAACAAGATCGGCACCTACCAGGTCGCCATGATGGCCCGCGCTCACGGCGTCCCGTTCCACGTCGCCGCGCCGCTCTCCACCTTTGACCTCGAGTCGGCGCCCGGCGACGTGACCATAGAGGAGCGCGACGCCTCCGAGGTCACGGGGACCGGCGGCCGGCGGACCGCGCCGGAGGGCGTCGGCGTCATAAACCCCGCCTTTGACGTGACGCCCCCCGAGCTAGTCACGGCCATCATCACCGAGCGCGGCGTCGCGCGCGCCCCCTACAGGGCCTCGATAGCGGCGTTATTCGGAGCTAAGTAGCAAAAGGGTTTTTAAGCCGCCCGGCCGGCGCGCGCGGCGATGGGCACGGTGAGCGCAAAGGCCGTCGAGGACTCGCTGCGGCAGTGCATGGACCCCGAGATACCCGTAAACATCGTCGACATGGGCCTCATATACGGCATCGACGTCGACGACGCCGACAACGTCAGCGTGAGGATGACAATGACGACGCGCGGCTGCCCGCTGCACGACACGCTCGTCCAGGACACGACGCGCTACATAAAGAGGGTTCCCGGCGTCAACGGCGTCAAGGTCGACGTCGTCTGGGACCCCCCGTGGAGCATGGACCGCATGTCCGACGCGGCGAGGGCGACGCTCAAGGAGATGGGCGGCGGCGCGGGCGCGACGCCGGCCCCCGTGGACTATGAGCGCGCGATGCCGCAGGGCGTCGGCAAGCTCGCGCAGCAGGAGGACGGCTCGATGGCCCTCGTCAACGAGCACGACCAGGCGTTCATGGTAAACCAGGCGATCGTCGACTTTTGGAGGTCGTGCAACGGCCAGCGCAAGATAACCGAGCTCGTCGAGATATTCGCAAAGAGCACGGGGTACGAGCGCGGCCAGGTCGAAAAGGAGGTCGTGCAGCTCGTCGACCAGCTGCGCGGCGGCGGCCTTATCACGATAGCCGGCGCGGCCGACGCGCCAAACGTCGACCTCAAGCTCGGCACGCCCGGCCAGGCGGCGCGCGCCTAGCGGCGCGGGCACGGGCCCTGGCCTTTGGCCGGGCCGGGCGCCCCCTGGCCCCTATGCGCGCCAGCCGGCCCTGCCGCGCCAGCCGCGGCGCTCGCCCGCGCGGGGCGCCCCGCGGCATGGCGGCGTTGCGCGCGCGGCAGGATGCAGGACTGCCATTCGCGGCGCGAGCCGGGCGCCCCGCTGCGCCCGGGGCGCAGGGACGCCAGGGGCGAGAGCCGGGCGCAAGAAGATGGTCGCTCTTGCGCGAGCCGCGTCATCGGCTCATCCAGTTCTTTCCAAACGCCTTGAGCCCGACAAGCGCAAACACGATGAGCAGTGCCGCTCCCGCAAGCAGCTTGTAGTTGTCGACATCGTCAGAATACTTGTCGTATTTTTTGCCGTCCGGGTCTGTTGGGCCTATCGCCAGCTTGTTTTCACCGGCGCCCCTTTGGCGTCATGGTTAATAAACCCACCATGGACATCGTGGCGGCCCCATGCGCAAAACAGAACACACAGGCAACAAGAAAGTCAATCACTGGCATGCCGGCTTCCCTCCCCACGTCCAGGCCAATGCCATCGGGGAGGCGCGCAGGATCCGCACGGCAGGCGGGCGAGCCCCTGCCGGGGGCTGCTGTCCTGGGCCATGTCCCATGCGCAACGCCCGCAGGGCCATGCCGCGGCGGCCCCCGCTTTTCCTTATATACTTAGCAAGACTGCGCGCCAACTCTTTATAAATTCGAGAGACGGCCAGACTAGTCTTTTATAAACACAAAAACCGGCATCGGAGGCTCATTATATACTAAAAACGGCACAGGGGATAACCCATTATAAACTCCAGATTCCCCCCAGACTAGGACATTATATACTGCGCGCGCCTGCGCGCAAGGCCAGCCCCGCTCCGCGCCTCCCCGGCGCAGGATCGCGCAGCTATCCCGCTGCGCGTTGGCGACTTTGCCAGCAGGCGCCTCCCCGGCGCAGGATCGCGCAGGCCAGCCCGCAAAAGCCCGGAGGCCCGCGGGGCGCGGGCCGGCAAGAGCGGCGGGCGGCTCGCGCTAGGAGACGTACTGCATCATTGCCTTGCGGTCGACCTTGAGGCTCTTTTGGTCAAAGACCTTCTTGACGGCCTCGCGAAAGTTGTCCATGGTCACGCGCGCCTCGGACGCCTGCTTTTCTATCTCCTTGACGTCGGGGTTGCGGTCGAGGTGCTCGTGTATGACTAGCGAGACTGCCGCGTTGGTTATCGACGCCACGTCTGCCCCGCTGAGCTTGTCCGTCATCTTTGCTATCTCGTCGAGGTTTACATAGTTGGGGTCTGCGGGGTCCGTCACGGCGGGTATGTCCTTTATGTTGATCTCGAGTATGCTCTTGCGGCTGGCCAGGTCGGGCAGCTCTATGGGGATGATCTTGTCAAACCTGCCCGGCCTGAGGAGCGCGGGGTCGATCATGTCGACGCGGTTCGTCGCGGCGAGCACGACGACGCCGTGCATGTTCTCCATGCCGTCAAGCTCCGTGAGGAGCTGCGAGACGACGCGCTCGGTGACGGCCGTCTCGCCGCCCTGCGCGCGCGCCGGCGCTATCGAGTCTATCTCGTCAAAGAATATGACGCACGGCGAGGCCTGCCTCGCGCGGCGGAATATCTCGCGTATGCCGCGCTCGGACTCGCCGACCCACTTTGAGAGGAGCTCCGGCCCCCTGACCGAGACAAAGTTGGCCTCGCTCTGCGTCGCGACGGCCTTGGCTAGCAGCGTCTTGCCCGTGCCGCTCGGGCCGTGGAGCAGTATGCCGCGCGGCATCTTGTGGCCGAGCTTGTTGTAGAGCGCGGGGTACTTCATGGGCCACTCTATGGCCTCCTGCAGCTCGCGCTTGACGACCTCGAGCCCCCCGACGCTCTCCCACTGGACGTCGGGGTTTTCTATGAACACCTCGCGCATCCCGGACG
>RKSK01000149.1 GCA_007570915.1 Cenarchaeum sp. | reverse complement strand
AATACGGCCCCGCGCGGCGGGCCGCGCGTGAAGGTCGTCGTCATATCGGCGAGCCCGCGCAGGGAGGGCAAGACGCAGCACGTCATGCGCGCCGCGCACGAGCGCGCCTCGGGGTCGGCCGAGTCGACGTTCATCAACGTCGCCGACGGCTCGATAGACTGCTACCGCGGGCCGGGCGAGGAGTACGGCGAGGCGACGAGGCGCGCGGCCGAGGCGATAATGGGGGCCGACGCCTGGATAATAGGCACGCCGATCTACAACTCGTTCTTTAGCTCGGCCCTCAAGAACCTCTTCGAGTACGTCGACTACAAGAAGACCGCCGGCAAGGTCGCCGGCATGGCGATCGTCGCCTCCGGCGAGATCGGCTTTGTCGACGTGCAGACGCTCCTCACGCAGCTCCTCTCGTACTTTCGCGTGATCGCAAACCCCAAGGCCGTGTACGTCCGCGCCGACAGCGTCGGCGAGGGCGGCGCGCTTGACTCCGGGACGTCCGCGCGAGTCGCCGAGATGGTCGACGAGACGCTTGCGCTTGCCGCAAGGACGAGGTGAGCCCCCGGTGGAGTGCGCCTGCAAGTGCCACCTCGGCGGCGCGCAGAGCTGCCCGTCGTGCAAGTCCGAGCACGGCGTGGCGTGCTGCCACCAGCGCTAGACCGCCGCGCTAGAGTAGCGCTGCGGCGCGTGGCGCGAGTGCATATAGTCGGCGCTCTTTTGCGCAATCCAGCACGTGAACACGATAAACCACATTATGGGCACTGCCATGACAAAGACGAGGTTTAGCGCGGGGTACGGCGGGACAAGGATTGCCCAGAGCAAGCTAAGGACGCCGGCGAAGGCGCCGCAGACGACGGTCGCGAGGTGGTTTCTCATGTACCCCATGCGGGGCGCCCGCCGGCGGGGCCGCTTATAACCATTTTTGCGCCCCCGCGCGCGGGGCGCGCCCGCGCACGCCCAAAAAATGCGAGATGGTGCCCCCGCGCTCACTTTTTGCCGCCGCGGCCCTCGGAGGCGGCTATCTCCTCCTGGAGGGCCTCTATCTTGCCAAGCAGCTCGTTGCGCAGCTCGCGCGCGACGCGCCGGACCGTCGGCCTGGGGACGCCGAGGTCGTCGACGACGCGCGTGTATATGTCCTGCTTGTCCTTTATGCCGCGCTCGAGGTAAGTGTTGATCGCCTCCTTGATGACGGAGTTTTGCCTTACGCGACTCAACGCGCGGCGCGCGCCTTTTGGGGATATATAACATTATTTTCAGGGCCGGCCCGGATCGCGGGCCCGGAAAAAACGCGCGGGCCGCGGCCCGGCCGGCGGCCCGCCGGCCCCAAAGGGCTATATTGAAACGCCCCTGCCGCGCGCGCCGTTGGCGACTGCGACCGTCGAGACGAGCCACGGGACGATAACCATAAGGCTGCTGCCCGACATCGCCCCGGAGACGGTGAGGAACTTTGCGGGCCTCGCAAACAAGGCGTTCTATGACGGGACGCTCTTCCACAGGGTCATACCCGGCTTTATGATCCAGGGCGGCGACCCCAACACGCGCTCCGGCGAGCGCTCGACGTGGGGAACCGGCGGGCCGGGATACTCGATCAAGGCCGAGTTTGGCCCAAAGGCCCACGTGCGCGGCACCGTGTCGATGGCCCGCGCCGCGGACCCGGACAGCGCCGGCTCGCAGTTTTTCATCGTCACGAGCGACAGCATGCACCTCAACGGCCAGTACACCGCGTTTGGCGAGGTGGCCTCGGGGATGGAGGTCGCCGACCGCATTGTGGGCCTGCGGCGCGACGCGCGCGACTGCCCGCTCGAGGAGGCGAGGATAAAGAGTGTCCGCGTGGCCGGCTAGGCTCGCCGCGCTGGCCCTCCTTCCCGCCGTGCTTGCCGCCGGCGCGCAGGTGGACGTGGGCGGCACGGCCGTCCACGAGAGGCTCGAGGTGTCCATACGCGAGGACGGCTCGGCCCATGTCCTCCACGAGGTGCGGCGCAGCGAGGGGCCGGTGACCCTGCCAAGCGTGCCGGGCGAGCACTCTGGAATCACAATGTCAGACACGCGCGGCAACGAGGCCGACCACGCCGTCGCCGAGCGCGACGGCGGGTTTGCCGTCGAGATACCGCCCTCGGGGGACGGGACCATAGTCGAGTACGACCTCGCCGGCGCCGTGGCGCGCGAGGGCAACTACCTCACGTGGGAGTACTCGTACCCCGCCGAGACGCTGTTTGTGATGCCGCCGGGCACGGCGCGCGTCCATGTCAACGGGGCCACCGTCGACATTGACGACGCGAGGTTTCTCTGCCATGGCTGCTATGCGCTGCTGGAATACTCGCCGGACGAGCGCACATACTCGTACGCGCTCGCCGGCGGCGCGCCGGAGGGGCGCATGGAGATCCGGACCGCCGCGGGGGTCTCTGGCGCGGGCATTGACACGGATGTGGGGGTGATCAGCGCCGAGATTCTCGGGGACGCGCGCGCGTACGTCGACGTCGCGGTCCCAAAGGCCCTGCTGGCCGGCCCCTACGAGGCGTACCTTGACGGGGGGCGCATCGCGGCAAGCGTCTCCGTGGAGAACGCGACGCACGCGTGGCTGCAGGCGAGGGCCGGCGGCGGGACGCTCAACGTCTTTGGCGAGGGCGGCGCCGTCGGCGGCGTCCCCATGTGGGCCGTCGGCGCCGCGGTGGCCGCCGCCGGCGCCGCCGGCGTCGCGGTAACGCTGGCCGCCTGGTCGCGCAGGCGCGCCGGGGTGCGCTAGGTGGCCTCGTGCGGGTGCCGCTGCATCGCGTGCGGCTCTGCGGCGCTTGGCGGGCGCGAGGTCGGCGAGGCGCACCCCGACGGGGGCCGCGACATCCACCACACGTGCGCCGACTGTGGGGCGCACTTTGACCACCTCGAGGGCGACATTTTCAAGTCTTGCGCCGAGTGCGGCCTAGGCCAGGACTGAATAGTACCTGCGCCTGTCGCGCGAGCTTGAGCGGATGAGGCGCTCGGCGGACATGCTCGCGAGCTCCTTTGAGACCTCGAGGAGGCCCGCGTCCCAGCCGCGCTCGCGCAGGCGCTCGGCCGTCTCGGACGCCGTGCGCGGCTCGACGAAAAACCCCGACTCGCGCAGGGCCGCGACGTTGCGGCGTATGTCCCCGCGGCGGGCAGGCGCGGCCGGCGGCGCGCCCCCGCCGTCGGGCAGCTCGGGCTCGGCGACCTCGGCCTCCTCTAGGGAGTCGAGGGCCCCGCGCGCGGGGGCCGAGCCGGGCAGGTGCGCGCGGACGAGGTCGATGACCTCGCCGGCGGTGTCGTTGTCAACGTAAAAGTCGCGCGAGTCGATCTCCACCTCGGAGGGGCCGTCGCGAACCCTCAGCCTTGCCATGCGCCCAACGGTCCTGCCGAGCTGATTTAAGGGCGGCGGCTCTAATGAGATCTGCGATGTGATCAAATTTTATGCACACCGCAGTTAAAAAGGCCGCCCCGCCACGCCCGCGCATGGAGCGACCGAGCCGCAGGAGGGTGGCGATCATGGCCGTCGTCGCGCTGGGGGCCCTTGGCGGCTGGCAGTACGTCGCGGCCACGGGCATATCGGTGAGCATCGAGGGCAGCGAGCTGCTGGGCAGCGACGAGCGGGGGTCG
>RKSK01000038.1 GCA_007570915.1 Cenarchaeum sp. | reverse complement strand
TCGTTTGTGGACTATATCGCCGCGAGCCGCAACGACACGGCGGTATTCCGCAGCATCGTCTCGGGCCTGGCCAGGGGCGCGCGCGAGGCGCGCGTGCCCATCGTCGGCGGCGAGACGGCGATCATGCCGGACCTGTTCAGGGCCGGCGCGTTCACGTTTGACCTGGCCGGCACCGTCGTCGGGACGATACCGCCGGGCCGCGCCGTCACGGGCCGCGCCATACGGAGGGGCGACGCCATCATAGGCGCGCGCAGCTCGGGCCTGCACTCCAACGGCTACTCGCTTGCGCGCCGCGCGCTGGCGGGGATGCCGCTGGGAGAGCGCGTCCCGCGCGGCCGGAGCCTCGGCGAGGAGCTCCTGCGGCCCACGCGCATATACGCCACCGCGGCCCTTGACGCCATGTCGCGCTTTGACGTCCACGGCATGGCCCACATCACGGGCGGCGCGTTCTCCAACCTGCTGCGCCTCAAGCGCGCGTCCTACGAGATCGACTCGCTGCCGCGAACGCCGCCCATAATGGAGCTCATACGCTCGCGCGGCGTGGCCGACGCCGAGATGTACCGCACGTTCAACATGGGCGTGGGCCTCTGCGTCATCGCCGACGAGGCCGACGCGCGGGGCATAGTGGCGGCCATGCGCCGCCACGGGATCGCCTCGCAGGTGATAGGGCACGTGGGCGCGGGCGCGGGCGTGCGCGTAAGCGGCCTAAAGGTTGCCTAGGGCGCCCCGACCGGAATCTTGCGGCTGCTCTCGCATGTTTTGTGCCCTTCCAGACGCAAGGCTTTCTGGCGCCTGCCCGCCATGTCCCAACACGCGCACTCCAAAACCTGGCCCACGAACGGCAGGATCAGGGAGGTGCCCTGTAACCGCGGGATTGGCAGTGCCGCGTCCAGGCTATGCGCCAACCGCCGTGCCAACGCTAACGATCGTCACTATGGTCGCAGACGCGGTCAGCCCGAGGCCGGCTAGGAGCAGCCGCTGCCCGAGAAGCGCCTTTGGGCCGATGTCCTTGATCGTCTTCTCCCTGTTCTCCAGCGCAACTGCATACGACTTGCACACGCCCCTGTACGCCGCCGCCTCGCTTGCGCTTTCCCACACATGCATCAGCCCCTCCTTCATGGCACCGTTCGCCATGATCAGGTCGGTGCTAAACGGGCTCTTGACCTCGACTATGCTGAGGGCCGCGACCGAAAAGTGCGCCGACCACACCATGGCAACAAATCCCGCCGAGCCCAAGAGCGTAATTGGCACGATCGCGTGGGTTGCCCTCAGGTGTTCCATGACGCCCGGGGCGTCCCCCGAGTTGAGCATCCACGCAAACCCGCCGATTCCGGCAATCAGGACGCTGATCACTATGGCGCCCGCGGCCAGCGTGGACTTTGCCCTCTCCACGATCCCGCCTATGGCCCAGTCATACTCTTGGAGGCCTGCCTGCATCATCATCACGAGGACTCCCAGCCCCCTGGGCACGCCACCTCCCGGCGACTTGGCCGGCCCGGGCGCGCCGGGCCGCCCGCCGCCTAGTCCGTCGACCATGGCTCGCGATCCTCGTCCTCCTTGTGGGGCCACATGATCTTGGTGGAGTCAAAGTTGCTCACAAACTCGTCGATCTCCTCCTGCGTCATCCTCTTGGCCTCCTCTAGCGTTACTACCCTGCGCCTAGGCATTGAGCTAGCCCCCGACCGTGGGGCATTTTAAGCGTGCCGACGCCGGCCGCGCCTAGGGCGCAGGCCCCGGACGCCGGCGCCCCGGGCCACGCGGGGGCCCGCGCCTGCCGGCGCCGGCCGGCCCCTCTGGCCTCCGAGCGCGGCCCGGGCGTGCGGCAGGGGCGCCCCCGCGCCCGCGCGGCCCATAAACCGTTAAATTACACCCCCCGCGGGGGGCCGCGCGTTGGCGACGCACACGCTGCCCGACCTGCCCTACGCGCACGACGCGCTCGAGCCGCACATCGACGCGCAGACCATGGAGATACACCACTCTAGGCACCACAAGGCGTACACGGACAAGCTCAACGCGGCCCTCGAAAAGTGCCCCGCCGACGTGCAGTCCATGCCCATAGACAGGCTCCTCTCCTCGCTGCCCTCGGTCCCCGAGGGGGTCCGCGGCGCGGTCAACTTTAACGGCGGCGGGTTTGAGAACCACTCGCTCTTTTGGCCCAGCATGTCCCCCAAGGGGGGCGGCGAGCCGGGCGGCAGGGTCGCCGACGCGATATCGTCGGCGTTTGGCGGCTTTGCGGCGTTCAAGGAGAAGTTCTCGGCGTCGACTGCGACGATACAGGGCAGCGGCTGGGGCTGGCTGGCCTACAGCCCGTCGTCGTCCGCCGTAGAGTACGTGGCCATGCCAAACCAGGACAGCCCGCGCACGCGCGGCCTGGTCCCTCTGCTGGGCCTTGACGTGTGGGAGCACGCCTATTACCTGCGCTACCAGAACAAGCGGCCCGACTATGTCGCGGCGTGGTGGAACGTCGTGAACTGGGACGAGGTCGAGGCGCGCCTCTCCAGGGTGGGCTAGATGGCGCGCCCGCGCGGGATGCGGGGGTGCTCGCGCTGCCGCTAAAGCGAGCCAGCCGGGGCCGCAAAAAGGGCGGCAAGGGCTCCTCGGGAATAGTCCAGTGCACCAACTGCGGCCAGACGGTCCCAAAGGACAAGGCGAAAAAGGTCACCTCGAGGCTAAACCTCGTCGAGCACCAGCTCGCAAAGGAGCTGCGATCGCAGGGGACGTACATCGCCTCGCCGCGCGTGCTCAAGTGGTACTGCATCTCGTGCGCGATACACTTTGGGATACTAAAGATACGCTCGGCGGACTCGCGCCGCAAGCGCGGCCGCCTGCGCTAGCCCGCCAGCCCGCGCGACGCGCGGATAACGCGCTGGGCTATGGTGGCGCCTGCGAGAACGCAGACGAGCGCCAGCGCATAGTCCATTATGTGGGGCGCCCGCGCGGCGCCGGCCACGATCGCCGCGACCGCAATGATTGCCAGGCGCTCGGCGCGCTCCCCGACTCCGACGCCGGCGAGGCTCACGCCGAGCGACTCTGCCCTTGACCTCGCATAGCTCACGGTCAGCGAGAGGGCGACTGCGAGCACGACGAGCTGCGGCGCGGCAACGCCTCCTATCGCCATGCCCGCAAAGACGGCGGACTCGGCGACGCGGTCGGAGACGGAGTCCAGGAACGCCCCGCGATCGCTCTGGCGGTTCGTCGCGCGCGCGACCTGCCCGTCGACAATGTCGAGAAAGCCCGACGCGAGGAGGGCCGCGCCGGCCAGGGCCAGCGGGACGCCGGCGCCGAGGCCAAAGAGCGCCGCAGACGCCGCCGCGGCGCCCAGGCCGGCGGCCGTCCAGGCCGACGGCGAGAGGCCGGTGGCCGCCGCGGCGCGCCCGAGGCGCCCCAGGGCCGGCGAGAGCGACTTGCGCAGCGAGTCGAGCATTCGCGCGCGCGGCGGGGCGGCTTTTGTATTAAAGAGTGGCGGGGCGCAGGCGCGGCCGCACGGCGCGCGCCGCGCGCCCGCGGTGGCAGGCCGGCGCGCCGGGCGGCGCCGGGGGGAGTCCCCCACACTGCGCCGCGGCCATGGAGGGCGCGCGCACCGTGCCGCGCTGCCGCCGGGCCCAACCCCCGCCGCCCGCGGCCGTGACCCGCCC
>RKSK01000129.1 GCA_007570915.1 Cenarchaeum sp. | reverse complement strand
ACGGCCGAGACCGACGACTCGAAGGACTCGTGGTCGCGCACGGCGCGCGCGAGCTCGTCCTTTTTGGAGTTTAGCTCCGAGAGCGTGGACTTGAGGCGCGTCGCGTACTTTTTGGCGAATATGTGTATGACGCGCGTCTGCCTGCCTAGCACGTCCCCGACTATCTTTATCGTGCGGTGGGCCTCGCGGTTTGCCTCGAGCACGTCGCCGTACCCGCGCACGTCGGGCACGCCGGCCTCGGCCTCCTTTCTTATTATCGAGATCACCTGCCTCTTGCCGCGCTCGACGACGGCGCGGATGTGGCGGTCGGCGTCCTCCTCGGTGAGGTCCTCGCCCTCGAGCTGCGAGACCATGCCGAGCATGGACTCGAGGCCGGCGCGTATCCCGGCGACGAGGCCCGAGGCGTCGGCGACGAGGCGCTCGCGGCGGGCCGCCGAGAGGCGGTCAAGCTCGGCGCCGATCTCCCCGATGCCGATCTCCCTGGGAGCCTCCGCCTGCGTGCGCTCCCCCTGCGGCCCCTTCCGCTTCCAGCCAAAGACCATTGCGCGCGCGGCGCCAAGCGGGGAGTTTTATGCGTTTTTTATTTGCGCCCCGCCATGCCCGTCGGCGGCCCCAACGGCCCCCCGCTCAGGCCTGCCTGTACGGCTTGCCAGGCGCCCTTGGCCTGGGCTGCCTGTACTCCTTGGTCACCGTGCATGTGGCATGGTGCAGGCAGGCAGACCTGCCGCGGTGCTCCCCGGTGCGCCGGATTAGCCTCTCCTTGTCTGGCTTGCGGTATTCAGTGCACGATTTGACCCGTGACATGATCACCCACCCCGCCCTTTCCACGATCCCTACCCATACTCGGACTCCACCAGCTTTCCCTCCCCCTCCAGGGACTTTATGGCCCTCATGACGACCCTAAGCTCCAGCCCCAGGTCGCCGGCAATCTTGCCAGGATAGAACGGCTTGTGATCCCGCGTCCTTTTCATTATCTCGCCCTTTAGTCCCTCCAGGTCTTCTTCGCTCATCTCTGGCTCTGGCATAACCGTGTCCTCGGCCTCTCCCCTGCAGGCCTCTGCAAGCCTGGCCAGCTGGGAGAGCCCAACGTCCACGGCAATCTCGCCGTCGTCGTCGTCAAGGGCGGGAAACGCGACATAGAGCCTGCCCTCTTTTGTGTTCACCCTGACGCCTGCAGGCGCGTAGCGGCGCGGCGGCTCCATCACCATGCTGGCGGGGTGCCAAAACGGGGAATAATTAACCGTTTGGCAGGCCGCTGGCCCCCGGGGCCTGCGCGTGAAGGCGTGATGTTGCGCCGCGCCGGCCCGCGCGCAGATGGCAAGGGCGGCGGGCGAGGGGGCCGGGGGCGCAGGGGGAGGCGCGGCAGCTGCCGCGCCGCCGACGCGGCAAGGATCTCCCCGGCCCGGCCCGCGACCGCTTCCGCAAGGCACGCGCGATACATCTCCGTCGGACGTGTCCCCCCCCTAGTGCGCAGCAGCCTGCACGCCACCGCTAGCGTCCTGTTTGTCGCCGTGGCCTGCGCCATGTCTGCCAGAGGGCCCCTTGTCAGGTGCCCTGTGTCGTGGCGCCTGCGAAAAACGGGCGGGGGCTGCGCCGGAGAGGTCGCCTTGAACAGATCGGTGCGTCGTCAGGTTGTTGCGAGGGGGCTTGAAGAAGCTGCATCGGCGCGCCGTGTCAGGGTCGCGCCGGACGATCCCAATGGGGCGGTTTGGCCGCTGGCGTCCCAGCCCCCCGGCGATCCATTTTGGGCGGGTCGTTTACTTCTGGGCTGACTGGCTACCATAGGCAACGCCCACGGCACGTGCGGCGGCTGCCGGATGCCCATGGGTAGTAGGGTAGGCAGGCATGATCCATACCAGCGTGCATAAGTCACCCCCCATTTTGCGGCGTTTTGACGCGCCTGCGTGCGTAAAAAGACCACGTAGCGAGGAACGGACTTGCTCGGAGGTGTGGGGGCGGCCTCAGTAGCTCTCGTATTGCTTTTCGGGCTCCGGTGCGCCTTGTTCGTATGCCGCCATTACCGTGCAAGTCGCATGGTGCAGGCAGACAGACCTGCCGCGGTGCGCCCCGGTGCGCCGGATTAGCCTCTCCTTGTCTGACTTGCGGTATACACAATGCACGGTCTTTCCCGTGACAGAGTCGCCCGCGTCGCTCTTGCCGCGCTCTCTAGCCATACTTTGTCTCCCTCAACTTTCCCTCGCCCTCTAGGGACTTTATTGCCATGATCACGACCCTGAGATCCAGGCCCAGGTCGTCGGCAATCTTTGACGGGTAGAACGGCTTGCGATCCCTCGTCCTTTTCATTATCTCGCCCTTTAGTCCCTCCAGGTCTTCTTCGCTCACCTCGGGCTCGGGCGTCAGCGTGTCCTCAACCCCGTTCCCGCAGGCCTCTGCGAGCCTGGCCAGCTGGGGCGGGGCAACGTCTACTGCTATCTCCACGTCGTCGCCTCCGGTTGCCGGAAACGCGACATATAGCCGCCCTTCCACCGTGTCAACCCTGACGCCCGCCGGCGCGTACCGGTGCGGCGGCTCCATGACCATGCGCGCGGCGACCATGAAGCGGCGTAATTAAGCGTTGGGAGGGCCGCGGCCCGCGGGGCCTGCGCGTGAAGGCTTAATACTGCGCCGCGCCGGCTCCGCGCGCAGATGGCAAGGGCGGCGGGCGAGAAGGCCGGGGGCGCAGGGGGAGGCGCGGCGGGGAGCGCGACTGTCAGCCGGAGCGTGCTTGTCAGGGCCGACGCGCGGGCCGTGTGGGCCGTGGTGAGCAGGGTCATGGACCTGGAGGAGTGGGTGGCCGGCGTGCGGTCAGTCAAGGCCGAGACGCAGGCGCTCAGCGGCGTCGGGGCCGGCAGGGCCATAGCGTTTGAGGACGGGGCCGTCGTCCGCGAGCGCGTCGTCGGCTGGGTCGAGGGCAAGCACGTGTCGTACATCATGCTCGACGGTCTCCCGCTCGACTCGTACCACGCGACGATCTCCGTCTCGCCGGAGGGCAGGCGCGCCGCGCGCGTCACGTGGAGGTCGCACCTGGGCGCCTCGCCGGGGCGCGGCGGCCCTGGCGAGGCCGCCGCGTCGATAGGGGCGCTCTACTCGGCGTCGCTGGCCGGCCTAAAGAGGCTAGTCGAGGGCCGCGCGCGTTGAGCGACATGAGGTTTGTCGTGGCCGGGGCCGCCCTCGCGTTTGGCGCCCTCGTGGCCTTTGGGACGCTCGGCGTGCCCTATTTCGGGGTGGTCGTCCAGGCCGAGTCCTTTGAGGAGTGCGAGGAGTACGGCGGCGGCGACCTGGTCGGCTGCGGCGAGGCCCTCGCAGGCGGGGCTTGGGCCGTCGCGGTCCCCGCCGCGCTCGCCGGCGCGTCAGGCTATGCGCTGACTACCTCCTGGCCATAGCCGGCGAGGGCGCGCTGCCCGCGCTCGCGCTGCGCGACACGACCGACGAGGGGTCCTGGGAGCCCGTCGGCGAGGAGACGCTCTACTCGTTCGTAGAGGACGCGCCGGGCTTTGTCCTCGAGGGCGGCGGGGGGTGCCTCCTGGCCCTCGTCGACTCGGAGGGCATGGCAAAGGCCGTGGCGCAGAACATCGGGCCAGAGAAGAGGCGGCGGGTCGAGGAGGCCCTCGAGGCCGACGGGGTGCGCGAGTACATGGGAGAGGTCAGGCTGCCCGTCTAGGGGGCGCGGCCTGCGCGCGGCGAGGCGCGACATGGTCATGCCGGCCGGCTTTTACAGCACGACGAACAGCCGCACGCAGGTCAGGGTCCGCGGGAGGTGGGTGGAGGTGGACGGCATGATGATGGACAAGTGCATAGTGGTGAGGGGACGGCGCGCCTCGTGCGTGCCGCCGCGCCTCTTGAGGCGCGGCGACATGGTCGTAGTCGGCGAGGAGGGCGTGCGCGTGACTCCCCCGCAGAGGCCGCGCGAGGGCGTCAACGTGTTCGAGTTCATGGGGAGCAGCAGCTCCAGCGAGAGGCCCACGCGCCACATCGCGCGCCGCGTCGCCGAGGACATTGTGGCGACAAAGGCCCGCGGGGGGCGCATAGTCCTAGTCGGCGGGCCGGCCATTGTCCACACGGGCGCCGCCGACGCCGTCGCCGGCATGGTCAGGGGCGGCCTCATCGACGCGGTCCTCGCCGGAAACGCGCTCGCGGTCCACGACATCGAGCACGCGACGATGGGCACGTCGCTGGGCATGAACGTGAGCGACGGGACGCTCGCGGTCCGCGGCCACCGCAACCACATGGACGCAGTCAACGCCGCCTTTGGGGCCGGCTCGTTCGCGAGGATGGTCTCCTCGGGCAGGCTGCGCAGCGGCATAGTCTACGAGTGCGTGAGGGCAAGGGTGCCCCTCGTCCTCGCCGCGTCGATACGCGACGACGGGCCCCTGCCCGGCGTGATAACGGACATGGTCGAGGCCCAGCGCGAGTACCGCCGCGCGCTTCGCGGGGCCGACATGGTGATCATGGTCGCCACGATGCTCCACTCGATAGCCACTGGCAACATGCTCCCCGCCGACGTAAAGGTCGTCGTCATTGACATCAGCCAGCCCACGGTGACAAAGCTCATCGACCGCGGCACGTGGCAGGCCCTCGGCGTCGTGACCGACGTCGGCGCGTTCCTCCCGCTGGTCGCCGAGGAGGCCTCGAGGATGCGCCGCGGCCCTAGCCGCCGGCGAGGCGCCTCGCGATCGCGGCCAGGCGCGCGCTGAGCGGGGCCGGCGCGGCCTCGCCGGGCGCGCGGATTGTGGGCGTGGGCCCCTCCGGGAGCAGGCCCTGCGGCCTGTAGAGGAGGACCGCTATGAGGACGGCGCCGAGGAGGAGGTAGTCGAGCCAGACGACGTCAAAGGGGACGATCCCCTGCAGCGAGTCCTTGTAGAACGTGATGAGCTTGCGGACGAGCACGAAGAGGAGCGTGCCGACGAGCACGCCGCGGCTGTTGGCCAGGCCCCCTATGAGGACCATCATGAACGGCCAGAACGTCCAGTTGAGGCGGTCGTACGCAAAGGATATCGCGCCGCCGACGTAAAACGCGTACAGCGCGCCTGCCACGGCGGCCATCGCCGCGGCGACCATGATGGTCTTTGTGCGGGCGCGCATGACGTCCTTGCCTACGGAGGCCGCGGCGAGCTCGTTGTCGCGGACCGCGCGCAGCAGGCGCCCCAGCGGCGAGCGCACGAGCCTGTCGCCGTATATCACCGCCGCGGCGGCCATTATCACGAGGCCCACGGTCGCTGCCGGGAAGCGCAGGTCCTGCGGCAGCCACGCCAGCGGGTCGGGCAGCTGCACGCCGAGCGTCCCGCCGGCTATCTCGGCGTAGTTTATCCCGATGACGCGCATCCCCTCGCCAAAGGCGAGCAGCGTTATGGCAAGATAGTCGCCCCTGAGGCGTATGGCGGGGTACGCAGTCGCAAGGCCGACGGCCGCGCCGACGGCCGCGGCGACGGCGAGCGTCGCAAAAAAGACGGCAAAGCCGGCGCCCGTGTTGTCGACTAGCCACGCGTTGACCTGCGCCATTATGGCAATGTTGTCCCCGATATAGTCGCCCCCTATGCCGGCCATGCCGGCGAGAACGCGGCCCGGCACGGCGGCGGCGACGAACGCGCCGACGCCGACGGCGAGGACCTTGCCAAAGTTGGGTATGCCCGCATAGCCAAACTCGAGGTTCAGGCTCGTGTTGATTATGAGGTAGATCGAGTATATCGCAAGGAGGTCGACGAGGAACGTGGCCTCAGGCCCGAGCGACATGCAGCCTCCTCCCGAGCGCTCGCCAGTCGACGCCGGCCAGGCCGCGCGGCGCGAGCATTAGCGTGGCGGCGATGAACGCCAGCGGCACGAGGGGCCTGTACGCGATCACCCACGAGCCCAGCTCGCCGGCGAGCCAGCGCGTCCCGAGTATCTCGGCGAGGCCGACTAGCGCGCCGCCGGCGACGGCGCCGTATATGCTCGTAAACCCGCCCACGATGCTGGCCGCAAATATGCTCGGGATGAGGAGCGCGCCTAGGCCGGGATCCCCCTGGAACCACAGCGACATTAGCGCGCCGGCGACGCCGGCGAGGCCGCCGCCGAGGAGCCACGACACGGCGTACACCCTCTGCACGTTTATCCCCACGACGCTGGAGAGGTCCGGGTTCTCGATCGTCGCGCGCATCGCTATGCCAAAGCGCGTCCTCTTGAGGGCAAGGTGCAGCGCAATGACGATTCCCGCGATTGCCACGGGGGCGACAAAGAGGACCGCGGGAAGGTCGCCGACCTGCGCGTCATAGCTGCGCAGCGTGAACTCGCGCGCGGTGACGTGGTACTCGCGCACGATGTGGTCGGCCAGTATGTTCAGGGCCGCGATCAGGATCAGGTCAAAGGCGAGCGTGGATATCATCTGGATCGCCTGCGAGGCGCGCTTGCGTATGAGCGGGCGCAGCACGAGCGCGTAGAGCGAGACTGACGTCGCGCCGGCGATCGCAAAGGCGATCGGGATGGCGAGGTACGGCGAGGCCTCCCACACGCGCGAGACGACAAGCGCGGCGTACACGCCGATCGCCGCAGACGACGCGTGCGCAAAGTTTGGCACGCGCGTCGTCATGTACGTGAGCGTGAGGCCGATCGCCAGTAGGACGAGGAGGCTAGAGTATATCACGGCGGCCGAGAGTATCGGGTCTGGCGCGGGGCCGGCGGGGGAGGCCGCAAGCGCGATCGCCGCCGCGGCCGCGGCGCCGGCGGCCACGTGCCACGGTCTCGGGCGCCTCATCGCGCGCGCCGCCCCCGCCGCGGGCGCGCCGTGGCGCCAGGCCTTGCCATGCGCGCGGCGCGCGGCAGGGCTGCGGATTTAAGAGTGGCGCGCCGTGGCACCGCGCCCGGGGGCGCCCGTGCGGGGGATGGCCGCGATGGGGGCGCCCGCCGCACAGGGCAGCTCATTGCCGCGGCTCTGCGAGGATCCTCGCAATGCTCTCGCGGATTGCGCCCACGAGCTCGGCCCTGTGAGAGGGCGCAAAGATGGCGTGGTACGGGTGGACAATGCGCAGGACGCCCAACGCCACGGCGTTGTTGGCCGGCGGCCTTCCCTCCATGGCGTGCGCTCCCATGTATAAGGAAAGCCCGATCTCCACGCGGCCGTCAATGTCAGAACGCTTGTCGTGAATTGAGAATGGGTATGC
>RKSK01000138.1 GCA_007570915.1 Cenarchaeum sp. | reverse complement strand
GGGGGGGGGGACGCGGGAACCGCGGGCCTCCACAACCCGCCCGCGAAGATTCCCCGCGCGCTCTGCGCCCGGCGGCTCCCCGGGGCTGCTGCCGGAGCGGACCCGGCGCGCGGATTGTCCGTTCGCCTGGCTCAGGCGGGGCCTACGCTCAAGCAGGGGCGCGCGAGGGCACAACGCCTGCCCTAGACCGCAAAAACCACGCCGAGGCCGCGGGGGCGCGCCGCCGCGCGCCCCTACCGCGCCGCCGCCCCGCAGATCGCCACGGCGGGGCCCGAACCCTGCCCGACTTGGGAAACTTCGGCCATGCGTACCAAAATCCGCGCCTGGCCACACAGCGCCCTCCGCGGCCAGCCTAACCTTATAACGAGCGCCCCCTAGCCGCGCCGCGCATGGGGCTTGACGCGGGGATGGACCTGCGCAGGATCGAGGCCGCCGCGCGCCCGCGCCTGGAGGCGGCGCGCGCCGCGCGCGCCGCGGGGGGCCGCGCGCCGGACGCCGCCATAATCGAGGGCCCGCCGACGATGAACGGCGAGCCGCACGCCGGCCACGTGAGGGGGCGCGTCATCAAGGACATGTGGTACCGCTACAGGACGCTGCGCGGCGAGCGCGTGGCGTACGCCGCCGGCTGGGACGCGCAGGGCCTCCCGGTCGAGCTGCAGGCCCAAAAGGAGCTCGGCCTCGAGGGCCCAAAGTCGAGGATCGAGGAGGGCGGGATCGAGGCCCTCGTCGCCGGGTGCAAGAGGATTGTGCGCGAGTACCACGCCCGCTGGGTCGAGGTCGACCGCCTGCTCGGCGTCTCGGCCGACGACTCGGCGGCGTACTGGACGTCCTCTGACGGGTACATTGAGCGCGAGTGGGAGGTCCTGCGCCGCGCGCGAGAGCTCGGCGTGCTGCGCGACGACCACGCCGTGATCGCGTACTGCCCCGGCTGCCAGACGTCGCTCAGCCACGCGGAGGTCTCGCAGGGGTACAGGGAGGCCACGGACCCGTCGCTCTACTACAAGGCCCGCCTGCGCGGGGACGGCGCAAGCCTCGTCGTGTGGACGACGATGCCGTTCACGCTCGTGACCGACGCGCTCGTCGCGGTGCACCCGGACGAGGAGTACTGCCGGATCAGGGCCGGCGGCGAGGAGCTCGTCGTGGGCAGGTCGCGCCTCGGGGATCTTGCCTCCGAGGCGCGCCTGGGCGAGTACCGCGTAGTCTCGACGGTCCGCGGGGCCGACCTCGAGGGCGCGGCGTACGACCACCCGCTCCTCGACGAGATTCCCGCGCTCGCGCGCCTCGCCGAGGGCGAGGGGCACCACACCGTCGTAGCCGAAGAGTTTGTCGACACAGAGACGGGCAGCGGCCTGGTCCACATCTCGCCGGCAAACGGCGAGGAGGACATGGCGATAGCGCGCAGGCGCGGCGTCGAGGTGTTCTGCCCGATTGACGACGCGGTGAGGTTCACGGCAGACGCGGGCCGGTACGCGGGGATGTTTGTGCGCGACGCCGACGCGGAGATCATCGCGTCGCTGCGCGCGCGCGGCGCGCTCGTGGCCGCCAGGAGGATCCGCCACCAGTACCCGCACTGCTGGAGGTCCGGCGACGCGCTCGTCTGGATGGCCCGGCGCGGGTGGTTTTACATGCTCGATCGCCTCGGGAGCATGACGGTCGACGCCGCGTCCGCGGTCGAGTACTATTACGAGCAGCCTCGCAACCGATTCCTGGGGATCGTCTCGGAGCGCCACCCGTGGTGCATCTCGCGCGAGCGCTACTGGGGCACGCCGCTGCCCGTGTGGGACTGCGCGTCGTGCGGGGCCAAGACGTGGCTCCACTCGCGCCGCGAGATAGTCGAGGCCGCCGAGTCGCTCCCCGACGGCGAGGGCTTTGAGCTCCACGTGCCGTGGATAGACCGCATAAGGGTCCGCTGCTCGTCGTGCGGCGGGACCGAGACGTCGCGCGAGAGGTACGTCCTTGACACGTGGCACAACAGCGGCGCCGCGCCGCACTCGTCGCTTGACGAGGGGTCGCGCTCGCGCCTGCTGCCCGCGCCGTTCCTGACCGAGGGCATCGACCAGACGCGCGGGTGGGCGTACACGCTCCTCGTCGAGGGCGTCATACTCGCCGGCGCGCCGTCGTCGCCCTACTCGTCCTTCCTCTTCCAGGGCCACGTCCTGGACCGCGACGGCAACAAGATGAGCAAGAGCAAGGGCAACGTGGTGGGCGCGCGCGAGCTCCTCGAGCGCCAGCCGGCCGACCTCGTGCGCCTCTACTTTTTGTGGAAGTCAAACCCCATAGAGCCGGTGAACTTTGACGAGCGCGAGCTCGGCACGCGCCCCTACCAGGTCCTCGCGACGCTCTACAACCTGCACGCCTACCTCGCGCAGAACAGCGGGTACGACGGCGTCGACGTCTCGGCCGAGCCGCGCGCCGGCGCCCCCGAGGGCGCGTCTGCGCCGGACCTCTGGGCCCTCTCGCGCCTGCAGCGCACGGTCCGCGAGGCCACGGCGGCCCTCGACGAGTGCCGCATACACGAGGCCGCGCACGCCATAGAGGAGTATGTGATCAACGACCTCAGCCAGTCCTACGTGCCCATGGCGCGGGCCGACCTGTGGGACGAGTCCGAGGGGGCCGCCGCGCGCAGGCGCGCGTCGTACGGGACGATGGCCCGCGCGCTGCGCGCCGTCGACGCGCTCCTCCACCCGTTCTGCCCGCACGTGACGGACCACCTGCACCGCGAGGTCTTTGGCGGGCCGCTGCCGGACCCCGCGTGGCCCGCGCCCGACGCGGCCCTCGAGGACGGCAGGCTCGAGGAGTCCTTTGAGCTCATGGCGCGCCTCGTCTCGGCGGCCTCGGCGGCGCGCACGCGCGCGCGCCTAAAGCGCAGGTGGCCAATAGAGCGCGTCACGCTCGTAGTTGGGAGGGGCCAGGCCGGCCTGCTAGAGGGGATCATGGGGACGCTGCGCGGCCAGCTCAACGCCGAGCGCGTCGACGTGCTAGAGGCCGACGCGCGGGCGACCGGCGCGGCGAGGGCCGCCGAGCTCGCCTCGCTGGGCCTTCCCGTGCGGCCCACGCTCGAGCTCGACCGCAAGTCCGCCGGCCCGAAGGCCAGGGGCCTCCTGCCGCGCCTCGCCGAGGAGGTCGCCTCCGCCGACGCCGACGCCGTGGCCGACTCGCTTGCGCGCGGGGGCAAGTGCAGGTTCCGCGTCGGCGCGCGCGAGATCGAGCTCGACGCGAACGACATCGGCGTCGGCGTGGGCGCGACGGGGGAGAACGAGGTCGCCGACAGGGACGGCGTGGCCGCGGTCCTGCCCTCGCGGCGCAGCGACGAGATGGTCTGCCGCGGCCTCGTGCGCGACCTGGCCCGCCGCCTGCAGGCCCTGCGCAAGGAGCGCGGCCACCGCCCGACCGACATGCTAGAGTACGCCTCGGTCAGGGGGCTGACCCCCAAGCAGGAGTCCATGGTCTCTGGCAGCCTCGGCGAGCTCGCGTTTTTGGTCAGGGTCCGCGGGGCGACGCTCGCAGAGAGGGAGGGCGCAGAGTACGCCGACGGGGACGTTGACGGCCAGGCGGTCCGCATCGCCGTGGGATAGGGGCGGCGCCCTGCTGCCCTGGCATGACGCCCGCGCGCCTGGCGCACGGCCTGCCGCGCCCCGGGGGGGGGGGGG
>RKSK01000092.1 GCA_007570915.1 Cenarchaeum sp. | reverse complement strand
TCGGCTTCCATGCCGCAGGGGGCCAGTTCGGTACTATAAAGGGATTTACCTAAACGCCGGATTCCGCCGCTTTTTGCCCCCACGGGAATTTTTCCCCAATCTATATAGCCGTCCTGCCCCACGGCTCCCCCGCGCCGGCGCGCGCGCCCGTAAAGGCTTTTTTAGGGCGCCCCGGCGCCCCGTGCCGTGCCAGGCGTCATTGCTGCCATAGACGCGCTCATCGAGGAGAGGAGCCTCCTCAAGCACCCCTTTTACCAAAAATGGTCCGAGGGGACGCTAGAGGCCTCGTCGCTTGCCGGGTATGCCAAGGAGTACTACCAGCTCGCGCGCGCCGTGCCGGCCTTTGTGGGCGCGATTGCATCCCGCGCGCCGGCCGACGCGGACACTGCCGGGATCGAGGAGGTCATGGCCGAGGAGCGCGAGCACGTCCCGATGTGGGAGAGGTTTGCCGGCTCGCTCGGCGTCGCGCGCGAGGACCTGCGGTCCGGCGGCCGGCCCGCGACACTAGAGGCAGTCGACGGGATCGGCGCGCTCATGCGGACCTTTGAGGGCGGCGCGAGCGCAATGTACGCGCTTGAAAAGGAGATACCAAGGATCAGCCACACAAAGCTCGAGGGCCTCGAAAAGTTTTACGGGATAACGTCCGACGAGGCCACAGAGTACCTGCGCGTGCACACAGAGGCCGACATACGCCACGCCGCAGTCTGGAGCGGCATAGTCGCCGCGTCGCCTAGCCCCGGCGCGATGGTCAGCGCGGCCGGCGCGTCGCTTGACGCGCAGAACCGCCTCCTGGACAGCTGCTACGAGGCGTACTGTTAGCGCGGGTTTACGCTTTTGTGCTGCCCCTTCCGGGGGCTTGCGATCGTGGCACCTGCGCCCCGGAGTCTTTGCTCTGTGGCTGCGGCCACGCCGGGCGAGCGCTCTGTCACATTGGCGCCTCTGCCCGCATGTGCAAGACACACGGCACGGCGCGCGGCTTTGGCCGCTGGGGCAAGCAGGCCTGCGCGCCGCGATTGCGCTTTACGGCTCCCTTCTCCGTCGTTCGGGTTCCCACATTTGGGATCTGCGGGGCAGGATTGACAAAGCGCGGTGCAGCCGACCCAGGCGCACGTGAGCCTCAGCCCGCGGCAGCCGGCAGGACTCGGATGACGTACAGCACGGCCCCGCCGGCGTCTGACACCTCGACGAGGTGCTCGCCGGGCGCCGAGGCGTCCACCGCCACCGGCACGGCCCCGCCAGGGGCGGCGCCGGCGCTAGGAGGCGCGGCTGCCGCGCCCCCGCCCCAGTGCGCCGAGCGCAGCGCGCGCACGGAGGGCTCGCCGCCGTCAGGGCCGGCGCGCGCCTCGAGGGCCACGGGCGCGCCCGACGCGCGCAGCTCCACGAGCGGCGGGTCGAGGCGCGAGCCGTCCATAAAGAGCGCCGCCCCCGGCGCCGGCGCGACGCGCACGAGGTACACGTCCCACTCCTCCCCGTGCGCGTCGGCGGCGGCGATCTCCAGGGCGAGCTCGCCGGGCTCGCTGCGGTCCACGAGCAGGTCCGCAGTGCCGTCGCCGCGGTCGGCCAGGCGCACCATCGAGGCGGCGCGGGCCCCGTACGACGAGTCGAGGGCGGCCACCGAGAACCTCACGGGGTCGCCCTCCGGGTCCTCGGCGCGCAGCCCGATCCTCGCCGGCGCGCCCGAGGCGGCCAGCTCGATCACGGGCCCGGCCGGCTCGCCGCCCACGAGCACGAGGAGCCCGGGCTCGAGGTTGGGCGCGGGCGGCGCGCGCGGGGGCTTGACTATGCGCAGGGTGCGCTCCTCGGTCACGGCCCCGGGCGGGCCGGTGGCCGTGACCTCTATGACGTGCTCGCCGGGCTCGCCCCTGCCGATGGCCAGCGTGGCCGTGCCGTCGCCGCGGTCTGCGACGTAGAGGCCGGGCGCCTCGGCGGCCCCGCGCAGCGGCGGCCAGGGCGACGAGGAGGCCACGCGCGCCGTGATCGCGGTCCCCCCGCCCCACCCCGCCGGCGCGCGCACGTCAAGCGTGGCCGGCTCGGGCGAGGCGCGGGCCTCCATCAGCCCGCCGGGCGGCCCGCCCATCTCCATGCGCCAGTGGGCCGCGCCGTCGCCGCCCGGCGGGACTATGCGCAGGGTGCGCTCCTCGGTCACGGCCCCGGGCGGGCCGGTGGCCGTGATCTCGATGGCGTGCTCGCCGGGCTCGCCCCTGCCTATCCCCACGACGGCCGTGCCGTCGCCGCGGTTGGCGACGTCGACCCTCGGGGCCTGCGCGGCCGCCGGCGACGGCGGCCAGGCCGACGACGAGGCCACGCGAGCCGAGATGACCGTCCCCTCGCCCCACCCCGCCGGCGCGCGCACGTCCACGAACGTCGGCTCCGGCGAGGCCGTGTCCTCCATGCGCTCGTCAGGCGGCTCACCCATGGCCACGTGCTCGCGCGCCGGCCCCGAAGGCAGCATCCTGGCGCCCGCGCCCTGCGCCGCGGGCCAGGGCTCGCGCGAGCCAACGCGCATGGGCCCGCCGCCCTCGCGCGGCCAGCACCCCCACGGCTCGACGGACCTCGAGGGGTCGAGGCGGTCATAGTCGCGCCCGCGCCCGGCGTCGACGGGAATCTCGGCCACTAGCGTGACCTCGTGGAGGTCCCTGACGACGCTGCCCTCCACGGCCAGCGCGTCGGTGATCCCCTTCACGAGGATGCCGCTGGCCCAGGCCGCCTCGGAGACGCTCGCGCGGACCTGGGCGGTTGTTCCCGGGATCCCGGAGGGGTGCTTTTTGATCTTGACGGGGACGGCCGTCCCGTTGACGTACGCGAGCGCGCCGTCTTGCGGGAGGCCGATGCCGGCCCCGGGGGACACGTCAAACACAACGTCGTCGGAGTGGAACCCCGTGGCGCGTATGGCCACGAGGTCGTCAAACGGGAGCAGCTCCGGCACCGAGGAATAGGTTCCGATGACCCGGGACACGAGCATGGAGGCTGTCCCGTCGCGCCTGACGGGGTAGAGCACGCCGGGCGGGACGTACTCGTCAGGGCGGTAGGGAAGGGTCACGTTGTATCCGCCACTGCCCAGGTACTCCCAGTAGGGCCCCGGGGCCGCGGCGTACGTGAGGGCAGGTTGCTTGGCCAAGACTGTCGTGTACCCCGTGTACGGGCTGATCATGCGTGTGGTGGAGCTAAGGGCAGAGTCGAACGGATGCCACGCGTAGTGGTGTGCCCTGTAGTGCCCAGGGATCTCGCATAGGCGCAAAAGCTGGGGCGCCTGCGTCCCAAATGACGCCCACGTGGAGCAGCCCCACCACAGCCAGTCCCACTCCGGCACGCGCTCTCCGACCGGCACCTCATAAAATCCCTCCTGGTGGACGGTTCCCTCTATCGGCGGGACGCCGGACAGGGCAGCACCGTCCAGAAGGTAGTCGAGGCTCCCAATGCCGTGCGGATCTGCGCCATATGCCATCCCGCTGGCCTCGTGGGTAACGTCGGCGCAGAGCGGCTGGCGCGCCTGCGCGGCGATGCGCGGCGGGGGCCGCTCGGGCCCGTCGGGGCTCCCGTACCCCACTGGCGGCAGCGGGGGCAGCACCGTCACCGCTAGGATATTGTACGCCTCGCCAGCGGCTATGTGTACCTGCCCCTCGGCCAGGGCCGACCTGCCCACGGTCAGCGACGCCGTCCCGTTGCCGTGATCCACCAGGATTGGCGGGGCGGGATCCGCATGGCTTTCGTCAGAGACGTGCCAAAAGTTAACGTTCATGGAGATTGCAGGCACGCCCCCAGGCTGCGCCAGGGGGGTGGCAAGCTCGCGGAACGCCGGAACGCCGTGCTCGTCCTTTTCCCGGTGGCCTAGCCGCAGCTCGAAGGCGGCGGGCTCTTCGGAGGCCACCAGCTGGATTCCGTGTTTGTCAATTAGGGTGCCGTTGTGGAAGAGCCCAATTGACAGGGTCGGAGGCTCGTCAGAGGCGTGTGCTAGCCCGCCGTCCCCCGCCCACGCCACGGCGGCGCCGGCGGCCAGCGCGCAGAGGGCGGCGGCTGCGGCGGGCGCCCGCACGGCTAGGGCAGCCCCGCCCCCGGCGCCACGCGCACGAGGTACACGCCCCACTCCTCGCCGTGCGCGTCTGCCGCGGTCAGCTCCACGAGGTACTCGCCGGCGGCCGACCCGTCCACGGTTAGCGTCGCCGTGCCGTTCCCGTGGTCCGTGAGCGCCGGGGGCGAGGAGGCCACGGCCCCGGCGGCCATGGAGGCCTCCAGGACCCGCATCGAGAGCGTCACGGTGTCGCCCTCGGCGTCCGTCGTGCGCAGGGAGACGGTGGCGGCGCCCGCCGAGGCCGCCAGGTCGACCACCGGCCCGGCAGCCCTGCCGCCCACGAGAACCTCGAGCTCGGGCTCGGAGTTTGCCGTCCCCTGCGCGCCCGAGGGGCCGCCGGAGCCGGAGGCAGCCGCATACCGCGGCCCGACGGCCACGTCGCGCGGGTCGTCTAAGCGCGAGGCGAACAGCGAGCTGACCGCGCCGGCCGAGCCTATCACAGCCACCTTGTCCGTGTCCTTGTTGGCCACGTACACCTTGCCGTCCGGCGCGGCGTCCATGCCTAGCGGCTCGTCTATGTGAGAGCCGGAGAAGGACCGAACCAGGGCCAGCGTGGACGGGCTTATCTTGTTCACACGCCCGGGATCCCCGGAGCTCTGGTACAGACTTGTCCCGTCCCACGCGAGGCCGTAGGGGTACCTCGTCGTGAACGAGGTCGTCGCGGACGACGCCTGGCCCTGGTACGACCCCGAGGACGCCGAGTAGTACGCGACCCTGTGGTTGCCCCTGTCTGCCACGTACATCCTGTCGACCCCAAACTCCACGTCGTGCGGCAGGTTCAGGGCGGCCCCCGCGGCAGCGGCGGTCCTGGACGCGTCGCCGAACATCCCTAGCGACGTGCCGGAGAGGCCAAAGCGCTCTATGCCGTTGTACGTGGCCACGTACAGCGTGTTGCCGTGCCACTCGATCCCGTACGGCCGTGCCGACGGCGTGGCCCAGTGCGAGTTGGTCGAGGCGTCGGACCCGGACCCCATTGGGGCCCCCGTTGATCCGCTGTAGCGGCGTATCTTGCCGCTGCTAAGGTCGGACACGTACAGGTTGCCGTCCGGCCCGAAGTCTATGCTCCACGGCCTTTCAAGGCCCCCGCTGCGGGCAGCCACGAACGCGCCGGAGTACGTCCCGTCCGGCAGGTACGCCCTGATCTCGCGGTCGTCTGTGTTGGCCACGTACACGCTGTACGACGTTGCCGTTACTTTGGGCGGGGCCGGCGAGGACGGCCGCGTGACGGCGATCACCACGTCGTCCACCTCGACGTCCTCGGCCCGCGACGACTCGAGCGTGGCGAACCGCAGCTTGAACTTTGACGGCGTGCCGGTCTTGCTCGCGTACGACGATATGTCGTAGGACTGCTCCGTCCACGTGTCCGTCCGCGGCGCCCCCTTTGTCCACCTCTCGATCGACGTCCACGTGACCCCGTTGTCGGCGCTGCCGAGCACCTCGAGGTACTCGCCCGCGTCGATCTTCGAGTCGAAGAACTTTATGAACGTGAGCGTGGCGGTGGCGCCCTTTGGGATGCTGACGCTGTCCCTCATGGTCACTATGCACACAGAGTCGCAGTCGTCGCCGTGGAGGACCCTGTTGGAGGCCGTCTTGCCCGTGTGCAGCGGTATGCCGTAGTGCGACCCCGACGTGTCGACCCTCCAGTTGCCGTGGCCCGTCTCGACCCACTTTGACAGGCCGCCCTCAAAGTCGTCGCTGAAGGCCGGCGGAGCCGCCGGCGCCGGCGCCGTGCCGGGGCACGCGGCCCTGTACGTCAGGGACAGCGCCCAGCTGTTGAGCGTGCCCGGGCCGTAGGCCACATAGTCCCCAGCGGTGAGCCTCCAGTGCCCGGAGGCCTCCTTGCCGACCATCTTTGAGAGGGGCGCGGCCGCCGAGGTGTACGTGGCCCTCAGGTCGTCGGCGCTGCCTCCTGCCCTGTTGTGCAGCATGGCCTCCGTGCCGTCCGGCGCGACCAAGGCCACCTTCAGGTCGCCCCTGTAGTCGTGGTCGATGTCGACGCTCACGGACACGGAGGCGACTGTCCCGGCATGCCTCATGTCTACGGCGCTCTCCGTCGACTGCGTTTTCGTGTTGTCCCTTATGTGTGCCCCGTCAAGCGAGGTGATCCTTATGGAGCGCGGAGCCGTGATCGCGGCTCCCGGCGTCGGGCAGGTGGCCGACAGCGACGCCAGCGACGTGCCCACGGTCAGGCGCCCCGGCTCTCCGGCGTCCTCCAGGCCCGCGGCCGTGAGGCGCGGGGACGACACGGTCACAGGCGAGGCAAAGTCGAGCTGGCGGGAGCCGCCCCACGGGGCCGCCACCTTGTGCGACGCGCCCCCGGACCTGAACGACAGGATTCCGTTGTCCGCGCCTGCCTCCTCGACGACCATGTGCCGTATGGGCGTCGCGGGGAGGGCGGGCGAGAACGAGAGGGGGACGTCGGCGCGGCTCCCGCGAAAGACTACCTCGTGCCAGTCCGTTATGTGCGCGTGCGACGAGAGCGTGCCGGTGGCCCCGCGCGGGGGCGAGTCGGGCACCAGCGTGACCGTGGCCGCCGCGCCCGTGGCCCGCCCGTCGTACGGCGTGGCCGTGAGCGTGTCGCCCGTCCCAAACGAGGCCCCGGGCGTGTACACCACCCTGGACAGCGTCGGCGTGAGCTGCTCGCTCGTGCTCACGGTTCCCCTGGAGCCGCCCGTCACCCTGAACGACACGGCGTCGCCCTGCGCGTCCGAGCCTGAGAGGCGGACGACCACCGGCGAGGCGGGGTCCACCGTGACCGTCCTGGCCGCCGCGGTGGGGGCGGTGTTGGACTGCGTCGTGGTGAGCGCGTGCGTGCTTGCCAGCGCGAACGCCTGGGCCGGGCGCTCCCCCATCTTGGCCGCGCTGACCGTCACTGTGTACGTGCCGGCTACAGGCGTAAAGTGGACGAACTCGACTGACTGGCGCGCCGAGGCGCTGACGTGGGTGTGCGCCGCCGCCGTGCCCTTTTGGACGAGGAGGTTCAGGTTTGCGAGCTTTGGCGGGGCAATTTGCATCGCGGAGATTTCTGCTTTGGTGACGTTGCCCAGCGTGTGGGAGGCTATGGACCCCTTGGGGTGGGACAGCCACGCGAGGACCACCTTGGCGGGCTTTGTCGCGTCGGTGACGCTGAACGTGTACACCTTGCGGTCTGTCGCAGAGGCGAGGTGGTCGCCGACGACGTGACCAGCCGTAGTGGCGTACCTGATCGACTCCTTCACGTCCAGGACGCCGAGGCCCACGTGGTTGAGTAGCGTCGTGTCCGCGTCCGACGTAGACCCGCTAGTTATCTTACGCGCGTGCGAGCAGTAGCTGGAGCTGTCGGACGCCTCGTACATGGACGCGGTACACTTGCCGGTTCCCTGCCAGTCGGCGCCGAGGAGGAGCGCAGCCTTCACCTCGACGGGCGTCATGGACGGCTTTGCCTCTAGGAGCACGGCGGCCGCTGCAGACACCTGCGGTGCTGCATAGCTCGTGCCGTCATCGGTGATCCGCTCATGGTTTTGGCGGTTTTTTAGGAGCGTGATTTTCTCCCCGGGAGCGGCGATGTCTGGCTTTAGCAAGCCGTTGAGCGATGCGACCGTGCTCTTGGTCGGCCCGCGGCTAGACTTTGGGTACATGGATAGACTCTCTCCGCGGTCGTTC
>RKSK01000172.1 GCA_007570915.1 Cenarchaeum sp. | reverse complement strand
GCCACCTCTCCACGCCGCTTGCGCGCGAGGCCATGCGCGAGCTCTACCACGACAAGTACGACCTGGCGGGAGCGGCGGGCGCGCTTGCGCGAATTCGCGACGGCTCGACGCGCCTCGTGTGGGCCGACGTCGCCTCGTTCTCGGCCCTGGCCGAGCCCATACTCGGCCGGACGGCGTACCGCGCCTCGCCGTCGAGCGTCGACGGCGGGATACTCGTGATGGTCCGCGAGCGCCTTATGTCGACGGCCCACCGCCTCGTCTGCGCGCGGTGCGGCTCGTGGGACCGCCTCGTCAAGACCTCCGAGCTCCGCGCGGCAGTCTCGTGCCCGCGCTGCCGCGCGCGGCAGGTCGCCGTGGCCCACAGGGCCGACGAGGAGATTGCCGGGATCATACGCCGGCGCGCCGCGGGCCGGCGCCTCGACGACGGCGAGGAGCGCCTCTACAGGCGCGCGTGGAAGACGGCCTCGCTCCTCGAAACGTTCGGGCAGGCGGCCCTCATCGCGCTCTCGGGGTACGGCGTCGGGGCCGACACGGCCGCGCGCATCCTGCGCGACATGGCCGGCGAGGACGGGATATACAGGCAGGTCTACGAGGCCGAGAGGCAGTATGTCATGACGCGCGGCTTTTGGGACGACTAGGCGCCGCCGGCCTGGCCCGCGCCCGTGATGTCCCTTATGGCCGAGTAGGGCGTGAGCATGAGGTCGACCCTGTCGTCCATGGCCGGCCTGGCGTTGAGGCCCGTGATCTCGTAGACGCGGCCGGGCTTGCACTCGGCCAGCGCGTCGGCCTGCGCGCGCCACCCCTTCACCCATACCTCCCTAGTCTTGTCCTCGACATAGAGCTCGGCGAGCGCGACGGCCTCGCCCGAGCGGGTCTGGATCTCGCGGCGCTCGTTTGCCTTGAGGACTATGGCGCGAATCGAGTACGTCCCGCCGGCCTTTATGTCCTTCACGTCGGTCCACGCCTCCTCTAGCGGCGGGACCTTTGCGTCGCCGTCGTCCATGCGCCTGACAAACGAGCCAGAGTCGAGCGTGAGCGAGCTGCCCAGCGCCGTCGTCGGCATCATCTCGGCAATGTCGCCGGGCTTGAGCGAGGCGAGCTTGTCGCCTGCGTCGGTCACAAAGACTAGGCTCCTCTTTTCGTCCATGCCCAAGACCATGGAGCCCTGCTGGCCGGCGACCCTTGAGACTATGCGCACGGTGACGCCGGCCACCTCGTTGGTCCCGTCGACCTTGAGGACGGTCGCGTCGTTGCCGTGGACCTCTAGGCCCTGGTTTCCCGTGCGCGCGTCAACCCCTATCAGCGTGACGTCGGCGTCGACGGGTATTGACTTTGGCACGTCGCCCCTGCCCTTTCCCCACAGGACGGCCCTGACGGGCGAGCCGGACTTGCCTCGGACCGTCATCTGTATCACCTTGCCCGGCCTGCCGTCGCTCTTTCTTGTGAACTCCCTAAAGCCGATCTGGCCCTCGACCCTGCCGCGCACTACCATGTTGCGGCCGGACTCGCCCACCTCGCCCGCGTCGATCGCAAGCGAGTCGATGCCGCCAATGTCGCTCTCCTGGTTCTCGTCGCGCTCAAGCGACCCGCCCGAGCCGATGTTGAGGGCCTGCGTGCCGTCTCGGTCGGCCTTTACGTACGCCTTGATGATCTTGACCATGTCGCCGGGCCTTATCTCGTCAATTCCGGGCATGACGGCCTTTTCGCCCCAGAGCTTGACGCTAGCCTTGCCCTTTGCGTCATACACGGTCATGGTCCGGATCGACCCCTGCGAGCCGTCCTTGCCCGTGAACTGCCTCACGGGCGAGATGTTCATGACGCGCGAGCGCACGGTGAGCTCCTTTGCCCCCGCGCTCAGGTCGCCCAGGTCCCCCGTGGCCTCGGCGGCCTCGGGAAACGTGACGCCGAGGTCGGAGGCGACCAGGTGGACCGCGCCCCTCTTTGTGAGAAAGCCCGCGCCCACGCTGCTCGCCTTTTTCTCGATCAGCGCGTCCAGGTCCGCGCGCGTCATCTCGGGCCGCATCTCCAGTATCGCGCTGACGGCGTCCTCGTACTCGCCCATGCGGGGGCCTCCCCAAACGCGTCGCCATATTAACTGATCCCGCCTCCCCGCCCGCGGCCCCGCGCTCGGTTAATATCGGGGCCGCGGCGGCCGCCCCGCGCCCTAGAGCGAGGGCGCGCAGACGGACCGCGGCGACATGGCCGTCATGGCTTGCGTGGGCCGCGGTTCACCCAGGCGCGCCACAGAGGGCGCCCCAGTAAAGGAACCCGCCGAGGCAATTGGCTAGCCCATGAGGCCGCGTCAGTCAGAGCTGGGGGACATTCCCACGCGCGCGTGGGGCCGATTCGTTGATATAGCGGCCCCCGCCGCGCCGCGCGCGATGGCGACGGCATACGTGCTGATCAACTGCGAGCTCGGCTCGGAGGAGGCGATCATACAGCAGCTAAAGGGCATCGAGGGCGTCCGTGAGGTCCACGGGACATTTGGCGCCTACGACATACTCGCAAAGATCGAGTCCGACACTGTGGTAAAGCTCCGAGAGACGATCACGTGGAAGATACGCAAGATCGAAAAGATCCGCTCGACGCTCACCCTCATGGGCATCGAGGGGCAGAGCTAGGGCACCCGCAGGGGCGCCCCGCAATGCTCCTTAATTTTGTATTTATGGCCAGGCGCGGGGAGCTCGCCGCGCGCGCCCCCGAGTTTGCGTACGCCGGCAGGATGGCGGCGTTCTTTGGGTCGTGGATCGCCGCGTCCTTTGGGAGGAGGCTCGAGGTGCGCTGCGACGAGATGGCCGTCGACGCCGCCGGCGCCCTGGACAGGCACGGCGTCCACACGCTGCTGCGGGACCACCGCGCGCGCGGCGAGTCGACGTGGCACTTTTACCTCGCCAACTTTCGCCCGCTCTGGACCGACTCGCTGGCCGAGGGGTACCACTCGGAGAACATGTGCATGGTCCTGTGGCGCAGGCCGCCGGAGGGCGCCGACGCGACGGCGTTCATGGCAAAGAAGAACTGCGCCGAGGTGTCATACGAGCTCGCGCACGAGCTGCTGCGCCAGGGGGGGCGCAAGGGCGCCGCTGACGCGGTAAACTCGGTCTGGTCGCGGCACTTTTCGGGCGACCTCCCGCTCGTCGCCTATGGCAAGGACCACAGGAGGACGTCCGGCGCGCCAGAGTTTCTCACGCTTGACGCGTCGCTCCTCTAGCACGAAACGGTGGAGAATATGTTGTTCTCAAAGTTCGCCGCGCGAAACGCGATCGCCCCGTCGAGGCTCTTGCCCTTTATCTTTGAAATTCTCGCAATCTCGGTCATCGCCTCCTCCCTAAACCCGACCGACGAGCAGTACGTCGCCTCCCCGAGCTGCGTGCCGTGGTCGCCGCGCTTTATGTCATAGGCGACCTCGTGCATGCGGGCCATGTCCGTGCGGCTGACGGGCCGGCCCGTGGCCTTGTTGAACGCGATCGCGATGTACACGCCGTTGCTCTTCACGGCTATGGGGACCTTGTGGTTCCTGCCTGACATGCCGGGTATCGTCTCGTTCAGTATGACCTCGCACCTGTGGTGCGAGCTGGTGACGTACGCGTAAAACCTGTACGTCGCAAACCTGCCGGCCTCGTCAAACTCGCCCTCAACGAACGCGCGGTAGAGCGTCTCGATCGCCTCCTTGTTCATGCTCTGGAGCCTCTCGTCGACCCTGCCCCTCTCCTGGAGCTCGGACTTGCAGTGCCTGGCGACCAGCCTCAGCACGAGGTCCGGCAGGTTGTACTTGCGAAGGGCCGTGATGTGCGCGCTCTCCTGCGTGACGCCAAACTTTGGAAACCCCTTGTTTACCGTGCCCGGCGCACCCCCACGGCACGGCCAGGCGGAATTCTCGGCATGTGCGCGCGCGGCCCGCGCCGTCTGCTTATAATTGTTGGCGGCGCGCCCCGGGCCGCGCGCGCCCCACGCGCAGGCTCAAAGCGTTAAATCCGGGGCCCGCCGCGCCGCGCGCGGGATGTCCGGGATCGAGTCCGGCGCGGCGCTGGCCAGGGAGGCCCACGCGCGCATCGCCGAGCGCGCCGGGGCGTACGCCTCCATGGTAGGCCGCCCGCTCTCGCTCTCTGAAAAGATACTCGTGGGCCACATGGTCGAGGCGCCGTCCTCCGACCTTGACGCCGACCCCGGCGCGTACGCGTACATGAGGCCCGACAGGGCCGCCCTGCAGGACGTCACGGGCCAGATGGTCATGCTCCAGTTCATGACGACTGGCCTCGAGCGCGCCGCGCTGCCGACGACGGTCCACTGCGACCACCTCATCAGGGCGAGGCTTGACGGCGAGTCTGACATGCGCGAGTCGCTCGGCGAGAACGACGAGGTCTTTAGGTTCCTCCAGTCGGCGGCGGCGAGGTACGGCTGCGGGTTTTGGAGGCCGGGCGCCGGCATAATACACCAGGTGGTCCTCGAGAACTATGCGTTTCCCGGAGGGCTGATGATCGGGACAGACTCGCACACGCCGAACGCCGGGGGCCTGGGAATGGTGGCAGTCGGCGTCGGCGGGATTGACGCCGCCGAGGCGATGGCGGGCCTGCCGTGGGAGGTCCGCTACCCGCGGCGCATAGGCGTGCGCCTGACGGGAAGCCTCGGCGGCTGGACCGCGCCAAAGGACGTCATACTGCGCGTCGCCGGCGAGCTCACGGTGTCAGGCGCGACGAACGCGATCGTCGAGTACCATGGCCCCGGCGCCGAGTCGATAAGCTGCACGGGCAAGGCGACCATAGCTAACATGGGCGCCGAGATTGGCGCGACTTGCTCGGTATTCCCGTACGACTCGAGGATGCGCGCGTACCTGCGCGCGACGGGGCGCGCCGAGGTCGCCGGGCTCGCCGACGCGAACGCGGGCCTGCTGCGCCCCGACGAGGGCGCGCACTATGACCGCGTCCTGGAGATAGACCTCTCGGAGCTCGAGCCCCACGTCGTCGGCCCGCACACGCCGGACCTTGCGAGGCCCATATCGGCCCTCGCGCGCGACGCGCGCGAGAACGGCTATGTCGAGGAGATATCGGCGGCCCTCATAGGGAGCTGCACAAACTCGTCGTACGAGGACATGACGCGCGCGGCGAGCGTCGCGGGCCAGGCCGCCTCGCGCGGCATCCGCGCCGCCTCGCCGCTGCTCGTCACGCCGGGCTCCGAGCAGATACGCGCTACGATAGAGCGCGACGGGCAGATGGGCACGCTTCGCGGCATCGGCGCGACGGTCCTGGCCAACGCGTGCGGCCCGTGCATCGGCCAGTGGAGCCGCCCCGAGCTCGAGCGCTCGCGCAGGAACACAATAGTCACGTCGTTCAACCGCAACTTTCCCGGCCGCAACGACGGGAGCCGCGAGACGATGAACTTTATCGCGAGCCCCGAGATCGTCGTCGCGCTCTCGCTGGCCGGGCGCCTCACCTTCAACCCGCTCTCCGACGAGCTGGAGGGCGCCGACGGCCGGCGCGCGCGCCTCGAGCCGCCGCCGCCGGCGCGCGACGTGCCGGAGGGCGGCTTTGCCCCCGGCGACGGCCTCTATGTCGCGCCGCCGGCCAAGGGCGCCGGCGAGGTGGAGATCGACCCAGCGAGCAGCCGCCTGCAGGCCCTGGAGCCTTTTGCGCCGTGGGACGGCGAGGACCTCGTGGGCCTGCGCGTCATGCTAAAGGCCCGCGGCAAGTGCACGACGGACCACATATCGCCGGCCGGCGCATGGCTCTCGTTCCGGGGCCACCTTGACAACCTCAGCGACAACATGCTCCTGGGCGCCGTCAACGACTTTGGCGGCCACGTCGGCAAGGGGACCAACGAGCTGGGCGGCGGGCTCGAGCCGTTCCCGCAGATAGGGCGCGCCTACCGCGCCGCGGGAATCGCGTGGGCGATCGTAGGCGACTCGAACTATGGCGAGGGCAGCAGCAGGGAGCACGCGGCGATAACGCCTCGCTACCTGGGCTGCGCCGCCGTGGTCGCGAGGAGCTTTGCGCGCATACACGAGACCAACCTCAAAAAGCAGGGCATACTCGCCCTCACGTTCTCGGATCCGGCCGACTATGGAAGGGTAGCCGAGGGGGACACGCTCGACATCACGGGCCTGGCCTCGATCGCGCCGTCAAGGCCAGTCGCGTGCACCATACGCCACAGGGGCGGCGGGTCCGAGGCCATCTCGCTCTCGCACTCGTACAACGGCACGCAGCTCGGCTGGTTTAGGGCGGGCTCTGCCCTAAACGTCCTGCGCGGGCGACAATAGTTGGGGGATGTGGGGCCGACCGGAATCGAACCGGCGACCTACGGGTCACTGCAGCTCCAAAACCACATCATCCCTCGGCGGTCAGCAGTTCAGACTTTGACCTCTGGAGCCCCTAGCGGTGATCGCTCGTCACTGTCGCCCTACCGGACTAGGCTACGACCCCACGGGGGGGCGCGCGCGCGGGCCGTGATTTAAGCCATTGGGGCCTCCCCGCGCGCGGGCGCCCGCGCGCCCACGCGTGGCAAGACTTATTGGGCCGCGGGGCCGGCGCGCGGGCCGTGCCCCGCGCCCCCGTCCTGGCCATCGGCGCAATCCCCGTTGCTGTCGCGGTCCTCATAGCCGTGCCCCTCCTCACCGCGGACCGCGTGCCGGCCACGACGCTTCTGCCAGGCGACATGATCGGGTTTGAGCACGTGCGGAGCCACATGGCGCCGTCCCAGGGGATCGTCGAGCGCGAGCGGGCGACGGCCTCGCGCGTCCTGGAGATCGACGCCTCGGGCGCCGCAAGGCTCCTGGTCACCGAGGGGGGCGCGACGGCCGAGCACTCGGCGGTGCTTGGCGCCGCCGAGCTGCAGAGGCTGCGCGCGCTCGTGAAGGAGACGGGGTTCATGTCCATAGCCCCGGGCTCGTTTGTGGACGACGGCCTCTCCGGCGAGCACTACCTCCACGCGCTGCGCGTCACGCTAAACGGCGAGGAGAGGCGCCTGCGGTGGTCAGAGGACTCCGCCGGGGAGGGCCCGGCGCCGCCGATCGTCATCGCGGTCCGCGAGGAGCTCGACTCGATAGCCGGCTCGCTGCGCGGCTAGCGCGCGGGGCCCAAAAGCGTTAAATCACGCACCCCCGCGCCCCGCGCCGCGGGGGAGTCGTCCAGCCCGGCCAAAGCGGGGCGCGAACGCGCCCCTTGGAGACGCGAGACTTAAGATCTCAATGGGTGATCTCGTCTCCTAGGAGTCCGTGGGTTCAAATCCCACCTCCCCCACCAAGGCAGGCGCGCCGGGCGCAGTGCGCGCCGGCGCGCGGCATGAAATAAAAAAAGTGGGTGGAGGCACTGCTAGAGAAAGCGCCGCTTGGCGCCCTTTGATTCCAGCATGTCATAGACGTCTGGCATCGAGAGGACAAACCCCACGTGGATGCAGTCTCCCTTTTCGCAGTGCTGGCATGCGAGCTCCCCGCCGCGTATGGCGACCTCTATGATTCGGCCGCTGACGTTGTCGCGCAGTATGACACAGTCGGACTCGACTGATATGCTCTTTATGCGCGGCGCGTGCTTCGCAAAGGTCTCGTCCTTGAGCATCTGCTCCTCCTCCTACCGCACCCCCCCGTACGGGGACTATATAACCATTTGCCGCCCGCGCGGGCGCGGGGCCGCCAACCGCTTTATACGCGGGCGCCCCGCGGGGGGCGGCCATGCGCGGGTACGACGTCGTGGAGCTGCGCCGGCGCCTCCTTGGCCTCCTCGAGGGGGGCCAGGGCATGACGGGCTCGGAGATCGCAAGGGAGATGGGGATCAGCCGCGTCACAATGTCGCGCCACCTCGAGTCCTTTGCGTCGGCCGGCGTGCTGCGCCGCCGGCGCGCCGGCAACGCGACGCTCTGGTCGGCGCCTGACGCGTCGGCGAGGTTTGAGTTTCCGGCCGACTATGCGCGCGCGGCCTCAGGGTACGCCGCGGCGGTGACGGGCCTGGACCCCGACAGGGCAGCGGCCATCGCGGTCGCGTGCGTCGCGCACGGCGCCGCGCCGGCTGCCATGGTCGGCGAGGTCTTTGCCCCCGCGATCGAGGCGGCGCGCCGCGCCTACGCGGACGGCAAGGCCGGCAGGGCCGAGGCGGCGCTCATGCGAGGGGCGATCTCCTCGTCGATGGCGCTCGTGCGCGGCGAGGCGGACGGCGAGCCGACAAGGCACGCGGTCCTAATGGCCGACAGCGCCGACGGCGCGCTGCGCGCCGAGGCCGCCGCAGCTGCCCTGCGCCGCGAGGGGTGGCGCGCAATGCCGATCGGCGACATCTCCGAGTCGATAGACGCGCTGCTTGACACGGACCTCGAGCGCCTGCTGGTCCGCGCGCGCCCGCCGCGCGGCGGCATCGCCGCGGCTTTTGCCCTCTCCGAGACGGCCGAGGGCCTGCGGACGACGGGCCGCATTGTGCGCTCGGCCTGCCGCGGGGCCGCGCGGGGGACGCTCCTCTGCCTCTGCGGGCCGGACGGCCACGGCGTGGACGCCGACGCCTCGGTCAGGGGGCCGGCCGACGCGGTCCACTGGGCCGCCTCGCTATAGTCAGGTGGGCCGAGTGAGATTCGAACTCACGACCTTTCGATCTCCGAATCCGGCTTTATCAGTCGAACGCTCCAGCCAAGCTGAGCTACCGGCCCACGGGGCCGGCGCAGGGGGGCTTTAATTTAAGTCTAGTCTTGGCGCCACTTGATCGAGCAGCCTATGGAGGGGTCAAAGTCGTCCCCCGGCGGGCGGCCCTCGAGCATGGCCGAGACCCTGTTCACCATGACCTTCTCGGTGGCCTTGTCCTCGGGCTTCATCGCGTCGTCGATCCGCCCGTGAAAGACGAGCCTCATGGACGAGTCAAAGAGGAACGGGTCGGGCGTGCATGTCGCGCCGTACCTGCGCGCGACCTCTTGCGTCTCGTCGACAAGGTAGTCAAAGGCGATCCCGCGCTCGGCGGCCATCGCCTTCATGGCCTCATAGCTGTCGTCGGGGTACGCCACGGCGTCATTGCTGTTGATGCCCACCACGGCGACGCGGTCGCCAAACCTCTCGTGGACCTCCTTTATGGCGTCGATCTTTGCCTTGACATAGGGGCAGTGGTTGCACATGAATATGACCAGCAGGCCCTCCCTGCCGGCGTACCCCGAGAGCGAGTGCCTGCGCCCGTCGGTGCCCACCAGGTCAAAGTCCGGCGCGGCGTCGCCCGCCTTGAGGGACCTCTGCGACTCTAGGAGCGCCAACGGGGGGCCGGCCGCGCGGGCGCCAATAAAACCCTTGGGCTCGGCCCGCCCGCCGCCGCCCGCGCCTGAAAGGCATAATAGCGCCCGAGTCCGGCGGGCCGCGCGAGGGCTGATAGTATAGACTGGTAGTATACCTGCCTTGCACGCAGGGGGTCGGGGGTTCAAATCCCCCTCAGTCCACCACCACGCACGCGCGCGCGCCTGTGGGCGCATGCCCAGCATGGGTTTAAATAGCCTGGATCCGTGGGCGCGCCGTATGGCAAGCCCAGCAGACGGTTGGCCCGTGTGGATCCCCCTCATAGTGGGTTTGGCTCCAGGCCTTGTGTACTGGTTCGTGATAACCGGTATGCGCAGGCGCAGATAGCCAAGAGGAGGGAAACCGCGTGCCCGCAGAGAGGAACGGAGCATTTTTGCGCCCTAGCGCATGGTGCGCCTGCGCCCTTTTGGCGGCCACAGCCGCCCTCGCCTGCGCCGCGACCCCGGCCCACGCCCAGAACGCGGACACCGAGCCGACGCTGGGCATACGCCTGACGAGCACGCAGCCGGCGCACTATGCCGACGCCGGCGGGCACACGGTCATAGTCGGCGAGGTCGTGAACCTGCAGGGCTTTCCGGTGGCCGGCGTGAGGGTGCAGGCTGGCCTGTACGCCGACGGCGTCGACGACCCCCTCGAGGTACTCGTGGGCGGGACGCTCCTGGAGGTCATCCCAGCGCGCGGGAGCTCGCCGTACGTCGTGCGCTCCGAGTCCACGGGCCTCGACGTGGCCGGCGTCTCGGTCAACCTCCTTGGCTTCACGTCGTCGGCGGCAAAGCCGCGCGGCCTCGAGCTCGGCGACCTGCGCGTCCTGGCCTCGGACGGCCTTGTGGTCGAGGGCACGCTGTCCGGCGCAGGCCTCGGCGCGTCGGCCAACGTGGCGCTGCACGCGCTGGTCTACGACTCTTTCGTGCCGCCCCGCCTCCTCGGCGTCCACTCGGCGCGCCCCCTTGAGGCGCTGGGGGGCGATCCGGCCGGGGACGCCGACGCGATGTTTGTGGCCTCGTCGCCAGGCGCCGGCGCGCCCGTCAACTACGAGTTCTCGCTGGCGTACGGCGAGGAGGCCGCGCTTGTGCGCGTCATTGCCGAGTCCGACAGGCACTCGTCCAACGCCCCCGAGGCGCGCGTCATGCGCCAGCCGGACTCGCCGCTCACAATCCAGAACGTCTCGCTGGTAAACGTGGCCGGCACGCCGGTCTCGATGCCGCGCGAGGGCGCCGCGGCGTACATACGCAGCACGATAGACGGCGGCGGCGCGGAGGGATCCGTGTACGAGTACATCGCGCAGGTGGTGCGCTTTGGGAGCCTTCCCGTGATAGAGTTTGTCGGGTCCTTTGAGGGGGAGATAACGCCGGCGGGCCTGGCCCAGCCCCTGGTCGAGTGGACGCCGCGCTCCAGCGGGCTGTTCTACGTCGAGACGTTCCTCTGGGGCGTCGACGGCGTGCCGCTGGCAGCGCAGGGGCCTGTCACGCTGCTCAACGTGGAGCCGCGGCAGTGAGCGCGCCGAGGTTCAGGACCGCGGCCGTCGGGGGCACGTTTGACTCCATCCACAAGGGCCACGCGGGGCTCCTAGAGGCCGCCTTTGGCGCCGCCGCCGAGGTGATCGTGGGCCTGACGAGCGACGAGTTTGCCGCCTCCTGCGGCAAGGCCCCGAGCAACCCGTACGCCCTGCGCCTCGCGGCCCTTCGCGTCCACATTGCGCGCCACCACGCGGGCCGCCCCCACAGGATCAGCCGCCTTGACGCCGAGTATGGCCCGGCCGCGTACGAGGGGCGCGTCGACGTGCTCGTGGCCAGCGCCGAGACGGCCCACAAGGCCGCCCGCCTCAACGACGAGCGCGCGCGCCTCGGCGTGCGGCCAGTCGAGGTGATCGTGGTTCCGATGGCCATGGCCGACGACGGGAGGCGCGTCTCTAGCACGCGCATACGCGCAGGCGAGATAGACGCAGCCGGCCGCGTCCTCTAGGCCGGCGGCGCGCCCGTGCCCGGCAGGGCCGCGCGCCTGCGCCGGCGCGCCCAGGGCGCGCCTAGCGCTTTTCGAGCGTGACGGCGTCGCCGGACGCCACGGCCGACGTTATCGCGTGCGCGCCCTCGTGGATCGACTGCACAAAGTCGGCAAGGCGCGCGGCGTTTTCCACGTCGGCGAGGATCACGCTGTGGGCCGACGAGTCGCGCAGGGCTACGACGCACTCCTCGCCGATGACGTCCAGTATCTCGGCCAGCGGGGCGGCCGCGCCGGCCTCCGAGTGCGCGAGGCCCGCGAGCTTTTGCGCCTCGTACGCGTCGCGGCACCTGACGGTCTCTATCATTCTGCCATCATGTAGCCGTCCAGGCCGCCGCGCGCCTCCTCGCGCCTCTGCTGGTGCGCGCCGAGGTACTCCGAGGCGCGCTCGACGAGGATGGACTTTAGCTCGCCGGTGAGCATGCTTCCCGACGAGTACGCCTCGCGCACCTCGGCGAGCCTCGCGTCGTCCGGCTCGAAGAACATCCGCAGGTACTGGTACGACACGTCAACGTCGGGGTTTCCGCCGAGGCGCCTGTGCTCGGCGACGTCGGGCCGGCCGCCGGAGAACGCGTACTTGTTCACCTTTTTCCTGATCTCCGCCGGCGTGTCCGTCGTGAATATGGCCGAGTTGGGGTCAGAGCTGCCCATCTTGCCGCCGGCCCCCTGGAGCGGGGGCATCATCACGTTGTGTATGAGCGCCGGCTTTGGCCTGCCGATGAGCGGGGCGACGTCGCGCGTCAGCCTAAAGTGTGGGTCCTGGTCGACGCCGAGGGGTATGAGCACCGGGGCGTCCTCGATATAGCACATCGCCGACTGGATTGACGTGTAGAATATCATGCCGATGTTTGTCTCCCCGCCAAACCCAAACGTCGCCCTTGTGTTTGAAAAGTTTATGTGCTTTGCGACCTGCGCGGCAATGGGGTAGAGGTGGCGTATGTGCCTCGTGTCAATGACGACCCTCGTCCTCTTTGGGTCAAACCCGAGCGCGACAAAGTCCAGCGCGTTCTCGCGGGCCAGGCCGTGCGTGTCGTCCAGGGTCAGGTCCCTCTTCGCGAAGAACTTCTCGTCGTCGGTCAGCTGAAAGTAGACCATGACGCCAAACCTGTCCTGCAGCCACTTTGCGAAGACCCACGGCACGAGGTGCCCGATGTGCGTCGAGCCGGACGGCCCCCTGCCCGTGTACACAAAGAACGGCCTGCGCGCCGCGTGCGCGTCGAGTATGGACCCCAGGTCGCGGTGCGAGAAAAAGACCCCGCGCCTGAGCATAAAGTGGCCCTCGCCGGCGGCCCCCTCGATCCTGGCGAGCATCGCGGCGTCTATCCTCCTCGTGCCAAACTTTTCTATGAGCCGGTCATAGTCTATCTGGCCCTCGACCCTCCATGGCGTGACAACAAAGTCGTCATCGGGCATTGGAGCGCGTTGCCCGTCAAGGTTTAAAAAGTCTTTTTGGGGCACCCGCGCCGATGCGACCGGCGCTGCACGACATAGAGAGGCGCATACTCGCCAGGCTGGTCTCGGCCGGCGGCCCCCTCGACGAGGAGGCCCTGGCCGGCGCCACGGGCCTGGGGATCGACCAGGTCCGGCGCGGGACCGAGTGGCTCCGCCACAAGGGCCTGGCCACGGTCGAGGAGAGCCTCGCGCGGACCGTGGAGCTCGGCGAGGCCGGCGCGGCGGCGGCGCGCGAGGGCCTGCCCGAGAGGCGCCTCGCCGAGATGCTGCTTGACGGCCCTGTCGCCCTGCGCGACGCCGGCTCGCGCCTCGGCGAGGAGCTCGGGCCGGCCATGGGCGCGGCCAGGGCGCACGGGTGGGTCAGCGCCAGCGACAGGGAGGTCTCGCTTGCGGGCAAGGGCCCGCCGCCGCCCTCGCCCGAGGAGTCGCTCCTGCGCGAGCTTGCCGCGCGCGGCACGATGGCAGAGTCCGACGTGGCCGACCGGGCCGCCCTCGCGGCGCTCACGCGCCGGCCCGGCCTGGTCAGCGTGTCCGAGTCGGCGACGCGGCGCGTCGCGCCGACGCGCGAGGGGGCAGAAGCGGCGGCGGGGGGCGCGCAGGGCGGCGGCGCGATAGACGTCGAGGCAGACGCGCCGGCGGCCTATCCCGCGCGCGCGCACCCGCTGCGCGAGGCGATCGCCGAGGTTCGCGAGGCGTTCGTCAC
>RKSK01000211.1 GCA_007570915.1 Cenarchaeum sp. | reverse complement strand
GAAATGTGTCACGGTCAGCGCCCGTAGAGAACCGCAGCGCCAGCCTCCACGCCGTCTCGTATGCGCCAACCGAGGAGAGAGCCGTCAGGAAGACGTCCCGGGCGGTGGCCGTCGCGGGGTCAAGTCCCACCCTTTCGGCAAGCGCCCCAAACTCCCCCGGGCCGCACGCGGCGCGCACCCTGTCCCAAACGTCGCCCCTGGACATCCAGGCGGCCCACAGGGCAATGTCCTCCTTCATCGCGTCGAGCATGCCGCGCAGGCGCTGTGCCTCCCTGGCCTGCCTAAGCGCCTCTGCCCTAAAGTTCGCCGGCAGGGGGCGGCGGCTCGTCGTCATGCCAGAGCCTTCATGCTGCCGTTACATAAAGCGTGTCCCCGGTTCGCGGCGCATGGCCGCCGAGGCCAGGAGGCGCGTCGCCGAGAGGTTTTCGCCCGGCGCCCTCGCGCCGGCGTACGGCGCGCCCTACTGCGGGGTCGCCGCGGGGTAGGCGCGCGGCGCGGCGCGGCGGCCCTCGCCTCTGCGATGCGCCTTTTCACTATGGCCATCCTTGCGTCGTCCTCCTCCCTGGAAAAGCGCTCGTCAAGCAGCGCCGGCAGCAGGCCGGCGGACGGCTCGTCGCCGCGCCCCCTGCGAGCGCGGACCTCGGCGGCCACCTCCCCTGGCGTGACGTCCCGGAGGACGCCGCGCAGGCCAAAGTGGCCGCACGCGGCCTCAATGGCCCTGACGTCCACCATGGCCACGCGGAGGCGGCGGTGCAGGTAGCCGACGCCCATGGGGCGCGCGTTCTGCAGCGCTGCCTCGACGCGGCAGCGCGCAAGGCGCCGCGTGGTGCTTCCCCTTTTCACGGGGAACGTCCCCCCGCGGGCGCGGGCGGCCCGCGCCGGCGCGCCTCCTCGAAGGCGCGCATGTGCCTTGCGGCGTAAAAGCTCTCCACGGGGCGGGCGCGGCCGGGCGCCCGCATATGGCCCCTTCGCGTCTACGCGCCCGGCGCGGCCGCCGGGATCCTGGGGGCCATCTCCCCCGCCTCGGCTATGCGCGCTGCGACTATGGCGATGCGCGCGTCCGCCTCGTCCCGGGAAAAGCTCGCGGCCAGGTCCAGCGGCAGGTAGCCCGTCGACGGCGCCTCGCCGCGCCCCCTGCGCGCGCGAACCTCCGCGTCCACCTCCCCGCTCGTGATGCCCCGCAAGACGCCGCGCAGGCCAAAGTGGCCGCACGCGGCCTCAAAGTCCCCTATGTCCACCATGGCCACGTGGAGGTAGTGGTATAGGTAGGGCAGGCCCCGGGGGCACACGTCCCGCAGCGTGGCCTCCACGTGGGCGCGATCCATGGGCAGCGTGCGGCTCCCCATGCGCACGGGGTACGTCCGACCCGTTGGCCGGATTGGGTTTTGCTGCCGCTCCTCGACGGCGCGCGCGAACTCTGCGAGGCGCCCCCTGACCGTGTCCACGGCAGGGGTGCCGCGTGGGCGAGTATAAAATTCATGCGGCAAAACACGCGCCTTGCTGCCCCCAAACCGCGTCCCGGGCCGCCCCGGGCCTGAGGCGCCTCGAGGCCCCCCGGCAAGGACACGGCCAGGGCGGGAACCCGCCGGCCTCCCGGCCCATGGCGGCCCGGGATCCAGATGCGGCCATCTTGCGCCCAAGAGCCCCGCGTGCGCTCCCGGCCTGCCGGCGATGGGCGCAGGGCGGGCCAGGACGCGCCCTCCCGCGCCATGAACGGCCGCGGGCGGGGGCCGAACCGTTGCCACAGTGTGCCAATGGGCCCCCGGCTTTTCTGTGGGCCTGTGGGCGCCCGGCGCGCGCTAGCGAACGGCGCAAGCCACGGGCCAGCAGGAAGAGCCTGAGCCACGCCGCTCCTTCCCGCACTGGGCACAGGCTGCGGTGCCTGATGCCATGACCAGCCGGTGCAAGACCGGGCTTGCGGCGCACGATGATCACGCGGCGTGGCGCGCGCACGCTGCGCATGTTGATGTCACATGGACAGGGCGCATGTTCTGCAATGCTGCGCGGGACATCGTTCGCGTGAGCTGTGAAGCGGCTCCCGCCGCCAGGACTTTCCCGGCTCACGCGTCCCTCCGCGTGTGGAAATGCGTGCCCGCGCCCTACAGCGAGCCCGCGCCATGCCCGGGCACCGCTGCGCGTAAACCAAAGCCGCCCCGTTGTGGCGCATGTCTCGTTTTGCGGCACATGCGCGCCGTCTCTTCCCATGGCCTTTATCGAGATCCCGTGTTGCGCCTGTGAGTTAAGTTAAAGCTTTCGGAGACGCGGCTGTTGCGCACGGCTGCGCACTACGCCCATATGCAGCCTGCGAGCGGTCGGCGCCTAGCCAAGTTTCGGCGAGAGCCGCGGCACAATCATGTCACTAGCCGTCTCGCGGAAATATGTCCGTAAAGTGAATTATGGGCAGGCCAGTGATCTCCAGTTGGCGGCGCTCCTCGTCGGTTGGGCGGAATACCGTTATTATTGCCACCATTGTCATGCCAGAGCCAGCAGGCCGCCTGATGTGGAAATGGGCCTGAAGCTCGAAGGCGTTCTCTAGGGGAAAAGTGCGACTGGTGCTCTCATCGCTCCTCCGCAAATCTAGTGCGTCAGACGCCAATGAGTAGGTTGCCGGGACGATTCCCGCCTTGAGCGCTTCGTGGGTGTTAATGGCCAGCACCACGGTTGTTTCTGAATATTTGGCATAGTTGACAAATGCAAAGTCTGTGGCCACTGTCGGGTTGGACGTCAGTGACACAAACGAGTGGTTGCGGCCTGCCTCAGCCGTCCCTTCGTGGGCCCCGATGGTCTCGATCACGGACTCGCCGCGGTAGAGGTACGAAGAGTCGCGGAATATCAGGCGCGCGAAGTTGTTGACGCCCTTCTCCAGGCGCCAGATGTCCAGAAACATCTTGTGGTCTGCGCCCGCCGAGAACCGCAGAACCAGACTCCACGCCGAGTCGTACGTGCTGACCGTGGAGAGGGCAGTCAGAAAGACCTCGCGGGCCGTGGATTTTGAGGGGTCGAGGCCCACCCTTTCGGCAAGCGCCCCAAACTCCCCCGGGCCGCACGCGGCGCGCAGGGATTCCCAATCGGCGCCCTTGAGGAGCCAAGAACTGTACAAGTGAATCCTTTTGGCCTCCACGGCGAGCATGCCGCGCAAGCGCTGTGCCTCCCTGGTCTGCCTGAGCGCCTCTGCCCTAAAGTTCGCCGGCAGGGGGCAGCGGCTCGCCGTCATGCCAGAGCCTTCATGCTGCCGTTACATAAAGCGTGTCCCCGGTTCGCGGCGCATGGCCGCCGAGGCCAGGAGGCGCGTGGTCGCCAGGTTCTCCCACAGGGCGCTTGCGCCGGCGTACGGCGCGCTCTACGGCGAGGTCGCCGCAGGGTAGCCGCGCTACGCCGCAGGCGCCGGGATCCTGGGAGCCGTCGCCCTCGCCTCGGCGATGCGCCTTTTCACTATGGCGACTCGCGCGTCGGCCTCCTCCCTGGGGTAGCGCCAGGCCAGGTCCAGCGGCAGGTAGCCCGTCGACGGCGCCTCGCCGCGCCCCCTGCGCGCGCGGGCCTCCGCGTCCACCTCCTCGCGCGTGATGTCCCGGAGGACGCCGCGGAGGCCAAAGTGGCCGCACGCGGCCTCAAAGTCCTTTATGCTCACCGAGATCACGTTGAGGTAGTGGTACAGGTAGGACACGCCCCTCGGGCACGCGTCC
>RKSK01000151.1 GCA_007570915.1 Cenarchaeum sp. | reverse complement strand
CCGCCCCCCCCCCGCGGGCGGCCCCGGGCCCCACGCCAGGCGCAGGGCCTCCAGGAACCGCAGCGTTAGCCTCTCGACTGGCTCGCCGTCGGCGACCCTCAGGAGCTCCCTGCCCCTCTCGGTGATCTGGAAGGCGCCGGGGACCTCGGCGAGCAGCCCGTGGTCCTTTAGGTATGTCCTCGCCCAGGACATCCTGTCATAGACAGGGCGCCTCCCGCCCGGCGTCGCCCTCCGGCGCCCCTCCCCTATGGACATCTCCCTGCACACGCGCCCCTCCACGGCGCCATAGCCGTACCTCCCCCCGTCGGCGACGGCGCGGAGGATCGGAAGCATCAGGTCCTCGGCACCCGGGAGCCCCGCCAACGGCATGCGCGCCGCGGGTCCCGCGTATTAGGCTTTCGTCGGCGCGGGCGCGCCGCGGGCCCGGGGGCCGGCCCGCGCTAGCGCCGGGCCCCTTGGCAGGCCCCGAGCAGGGCGCCGACCCGCTCGCCGGCCTCGCGCATCTGGCCGTGCTCGTATTGCACGTCGACGAACAGCTGGAGGAGCGCCTCGTCGCGCTGCGAGGCATAGACCTCGGTGGAGACCTGCCCGCCGGAGAGCACCGCGGGGCGCCTCCCGAGCGCAAGGTGCGGCACGAGGTACGCGTAGCGGAGGGAGTGAAACCCGACGGCGAGCGCGGCATAGTCGAGCACCATCAGCGCGGCCTCGCCCCTGGCCGCGGCGCCCGGCGGCGCGCGGCGCCCCTCGAGCGCCTGGTGTATCCCCACCAGGCGCCTGGAGAAGAACTGCTCCTCCATGCGCCGCTCGGCGACGTAGAGGGGGTGCGAGGCGGCCTCGGCGCGGATGCGCTTCAGGCGCCGCGCGCTCGAGACCGTGCGGTCCATGGGGCCGGGCGGCGGCCGGTTGACAAGCTCGGCCAGCGGCTGCCCGGAGGCGCCGCCGGGGCCGCCGATCTTTCCAAAGACTGGGCAGAGGCTGGAGTAGAGGCGGTCCAGGTCGCCCCTCGGCAGGCGCACCCCCAGCGAGTACAGGAAGAGCAGGTCCCTCGTGCCGGGGTCGTAAAGGCCGGGATCCCAGACCCTCTCGACGTGCTCGAGCCGGCCCAGCATGGCCCTGGCCTGCCCGCCCGGCGCCGGGCCGCCTGAGCGCGCGACGGCGCCGAGGCACTCCTGGTAGAACGCCGCCGGGCGGCGGGCGGCGACGTGGCCCGGCGCCGCGCCGAGGGACCCCTCCCCCAGGCCCTCCTCGACGGCCTCGCCGGCCCTGAGGAGGACCGACATCAGCTGCCCCTCGGCGGACTGCTGGGCAAGGAACATGGCCGTGCCAAGCGCCTCGCCGGACCTGTTTGCGGCCGCGATGGCCTGGGCCAGCCCGAGGTCCGAGGCGGCCTTTTTGGCAAGCCGCTCTGACGCGCGCCCCATGCGGCCCCGCGCGGGCCGGGGCGCTTTAAGCCTTGGGCGGCGCCGCGGGCCGCGCGCGGCGGCGGGGCCGTTTGGCGCGCCGGCGCGGCGCCTGCCATGCTGCCGTGGACAGGGTGTCGAGGCCAGCACCCCGCGTGGCGCCCTCCCCGCCCCTGCCCCGGGCGCCTGTGCGGCCTGCTCGACGGTCCACCTTGTCGGCATGATGGTCCCGTTCCCGCCCCGCCGCGGCCTGCCCTTCCGCATCCTGGACGCCCAGGCGCCCCTGGCGGACGCCGGGGCGCTAGCCGCCGGGATCCAGCTCTGCGGCGCGGTCGTACGCGGCGAAGGCCTCGTCGATGCGCCCAAGTGACATGAGCGCTATCCCGCGCAGCGAGTGAGCCCACGCGTTGTCCGGCTCTAGCTCGACGGCGCGGTCGTACCCCGCCATGGCCTCCTCGTCGCGGCCCAGGTCCTCGAGCGCGCCAGAGCGGCCGACGTGCGCCAGGGCGTGGCCGGGATCCAGCGCGATTGCGCGGTCGTACGCGGCGAGGGCGTCCTCGACGCGGCCGAGCTCGAGGAGCGCGTCGCCGCGGCCGGCGTGCGCGTCGGCGCTCCCCGGGTCTGCGGCCGCGGCGCGGTCGTAAGCGGCGAGGGCCTCGTCAAACCGGCCCCCGTCGGCCAGCTTGTCGCCGCGCGCCAGCTGCGCCGCGGACTTTTTTGCGGCCGCGGCGGCTGCCCGGGGCCTGCCTGGGGGCTTGCGGCCGCGGCCGGCCTTGCGCCCCGCGGCGCCCTCGAGCCAGGCAGTCGAGGCGCTGCGCAGTATCTCGCCCTCCAGCCCCGGGCGCTGCCTGATCATCTCGTTCACCGCGTCCCTCTCGGCGCCGGCGAGGCGGCTCTCGACTACGTGGCGCCCATACTCTACGTCGGCGTCGGCCAGCTCGGCCTCGACTGCCATCTGCAGCAGGATGACGGCGGCCATGCGCCCCGCTAGCCTCTGCGGCATCCCGGCCCCCGCGGCGCCGGCGCCGCCGGCCATCTTGCCGTACTTGCGGACCATTGCCGAGACGTCGCGCCGAACCGACTCTGGCAGGCCCGGCGGAAGCCCGCGCAAGAGGGCGTCAAGGCCCGGCCCGTCTAGCATGGAGGGCCCGCGGGGCGGCGGGTCCGCAGGCCCCCACTCCGGGGCCCGCCGCGGCCGCAGGTCCCGCGCGCCCTTTGGGCGCCCCCGCCCCGATCCCGCGCCGCGCCCCATCGGGCGGGGCAGCGCCGGGATTTCCATAAAAGACTTTCATGGGGCGCCGCCGCGCCTACGGCGTGCCGGCCGCGGCGCGCCGCCTCGCCTCGGCGGCCTCGGCGCGCCTGCCCAGCGCCTCGAGAGACGCGGCGCGCGCGGCGTGGGCGCCGGCGTGGTCTGGCTCTATCTCGAGGGCGCAGTCGTACGATCCGACGGCCTCGTCGTGGCGGCCCAGCGCGGCGAGGGTCATGGCGCGCGAGCGGTGGGTCACCGACATGCCGGGGGCCGACTCCACGGCGCGGTCGTACGCGGCCAGCGCGTCGCCGGGGCGGCCCATCATCGTGAGCGCCATGCCGCGGTACATGTGGGCCATCATGCTGGACGGGTTTAGCGACGTGGCACGCTCCAGGGACTCGAGGGCGTCGGCGTGGCGGCCGAGCTCCACGAGCGACGCGGCCACGAGCACGTGGAGCCTGTCGTCCCCGGGCTCCAGCTCGGCGGCCCGCCCAAACGACGCGAGCGCCCTGTCGTGGCGCCCCTGCCTTGTGAGCTCGACGCCGCGGGCCACGTGGGCCTCCGCCGCGCTCTCGGGCACGGGCATGGGCGCCGGGGGCGCCTCCTGCGCGGGGGCGCGGCCCAGGACCCGCAGGGCAAGGGCGCGCCCGGCGCGCGTCGTGTCGCTGCCGTCGCCTAGCGCCATGGCGCGGTCGTACGCGGCCAGCGCGTCCTCGCCGCGGCCCAGCGCGAGAAGAGCGCCGGCGCGGCCGGCGTGCGCGGCGGCGCTGCCGGGATCCAGCCCGGTGGCGCGGTCGTACGCGGCGAGGGCGTCCTCGCGGCGGCCCAGGATGATCAGCGCGTCGCCGCGGTCGGTGTGCGGCCCGGCGGAGCCGGGATCCAGCTCGACGGCGCGGTCGTACGCGGCAAGGGCGTCCCCGTGGCGGCCGAGCGCAAGCAGCGCGTCGCCGCGGCCGGCGTGCGCGTCGGCGTTGCGCGAGTCAAGCGAGACGGCGTCGCCGTACGCCTCGAGCGCCGCGGCGGGGTCTCCCGCGTCAAGGAGCGC
>RKSK01000168.1 GCA_007570915.1 Cenarchaeum sp. | reverse complement strand
GCCATGGCCCAGACGGGCATGAGCATCGACGTCACGACGACTGACGGGAGCGACATCGTAATCTCCGGCATGACGACAAAGTCCGACCCCATAGCGGTGCGCATCGTGACGCAGCACGGCAACGTCGTCTTTGTCGACCAGGACAGCCCCGACGCCGACGGCTCGTTCGAGTTTGTCGCAAAGGCCGGCATCATAGGTTGGACGCAGGACGGGATATACACGATCGAGGCCAACCAGAGCCAGTCGTCCTCGTCGTCGACGTACAACCTCTCGGTGAACGTCCTCGTCGAGGGCGGCCAGGTCACCGACACGAGCGCCGGCTCAAAGTCATCTCTCATCGGCATGAGGGGCGAGGAGCTGCCCGAGCGCATGGCCACCGAGGACCCCGGCCTAGAGTTCACCGCCGACGCGCAGCCAGGCGCCAGCGTCATACGCATAGAGGGCATGACGACGTCGATGAACACCGACGTGACCGTCATAGTCGAGGCGCCAAACGGCAACAAGATACACACGGGCCAGGTCACGCCCTCGCGCGACGGGTCGTTCGCCGAGGACATCATGATCGGCTGCCCCCAGTGGGAGCAGGACGGCGACTATATGATAAGCGTCCAGCAGGGCCCGCACTCTGTCTTCAAAAAGAGCGCCGAGGTCGAGATTAGCGAGTGCCTCGTCGTCCCCGAGTTTGGCGCAGTCGCCATGGCCGTCATGGCAGTCGCCATAATAGCGGCGATCGCCCTCACGGCGCGCTCGCGCATCGGCCTCGTCCCGAGGCTCTAGGGGTTCCCGCCGCGCCCGCGCATACCTTTATTATCCAACGCGCCGCGCGTGCGCGCGCGCAATGGCCGAGTCCGTCTTTCTCTCGCCCAAGTCTATTGCCGTAATCGGCGCGTCAGACAAGAAGGGCAGCGTCGGCAGCGCGATAACGTCAAACATCATCTCCGGCTACAGGGGCAGGGTCTACCCGATAAGCCCGACGCGCAAGACGGTCTTTGGCAAGAGGGCGTACGCGTCGGTCCTTGACGTGAGGGCCCCCATAGACCTCGCAGTCATCGTCACCAGGAACACCGTCGTGCCGGCAGTCATGGAGGAGTGCGGCAAAAAGGGCATACGCGGGGCCATCGTCATAACGGCCGGCTTCAAGGAGGTCGGCGAGGACGGCGCGAGGCTGGAGGCCGAGCTCGTCGGGATCGCAAGGAGGCACGGGATCCGCATGATAGGGCCCAACTGCCTCGGCGTGATGAACCTCGACCCGAAGACCATGATGAACTCGACGTTCCTCAAGATAACGCCAAAGTCCGGCGGGGTCGCGCTCGTCTCGCAGAGCGGGGCGATCTGCGCGGCCCTCGCCGAGGACGCAAGCGCGCAGGGGATCGGCTTCTCGGCCATAGTGAGCATGGGCAACAAGGCGGCGATGAGCGAGACGGAGGTCCTCGAGATGCTCGGGGGCCACCGCCAGACGAGGGTGATCGTCATGTACCTCGAGGACATGGGAGACGGCGGCGAGTTTATGCGCGTGTGCCGCCACATCACCAAGGGGCTCAAAAAGCCCGTCCTCGTCCTCAAGGCCGGCCGCAGCCCCGAGGGGGCGAGGGCCGCGATGTCGCACACGGGCGCGCTCATGGGGTCCGACGAGACGTACGACGCGCTGCTGCGCCAGGCCGGCGCGATACGCGTCGACACGATGGGCGAGCTGTTCGACTATGCGACTGCCTTCTCAAAGCAGCCGCTCCCGGCCAGGGGGGGCCTCGCCATAGTCTCCAACGCCGGCGGGCCGGCGATAATATCGACTGACGCGTGCTCGCGCCTGGGCATACGCATGGCCGACATATCCTCGGCGCGGCCGGCGATCGACGCGGTCATACCGCCGTGGGGGAGCTCGCGCAACCCCGTCGACATTGTCGGCGACGCCGACTATGGGAGGTTTAGGGGCGTCCTGGACAGGGTCCTGAGGCACCGCAACGTCGGGTCCGTGATCGCAATGTGCACGCCGTCGGCGACGCTCGACTATGACGGGCTCGCGCGCGTGATCGTCGAGATGTCAAAAAAGCACAAAAAGACGGTCCTGGCCAGCCTCATGGGCCTCGACGAGGGGGTGACAAACCGCCGGATACTCGCCGACGGCGGCGTGCCGCACTACCCCTACGCCGAGGCGGCGATCAGGGCGCTGGCCGTCATGCTGCGCTTTGCGGCGTGGGTCCGCGAGCCCGAGGGCACCGTGAGGAGGTTTAGGGCCGACAGGGCCGCCGCGCGCGCCATAGTCGAGGCTGCCCTCGCAGGCGGGCGCAGGTCGCTGCTGGAGGAGGAGGGCATCGGCGTCCTGCGCGCGTACGGCCTGCCGCTTCCGAAGAGCCGCCTGGCCCGCTCGCCGGCCGAGGCGGTCCGCGCGGCCAGGGGGATCGGCCACCCCGTGGTCCTCAAGGTCTCCTCGCCGCAGATTACGCACAAGTCCGACGCCGGCGGCGTCGTCGTCGGCGTCGAGGGCGACGCCGCGGTCCGCGAGGCGTACGCGAGGATCGTGAAAAACGCAAAAAAACACGACCCGCGCGCGCGAGTCGACGGCGTGCTGGTGGTGGAGATGGTCAGCGGCGGCAGGGAGGTGATCATCGGCTCGAGGGGCGAGCCGAACGTCGGGCAGGCCGTCATGCTCGGGGCCGGCGGCATTTACGTCGAGGTCCTCAAGGACGTCGTCTTTGGCGTCGCGCCGCTCTCGGGCCGCGAGGCGAGGTCCATGATATCCTCGATAAAGACGGCGCGCCTGCTCGACGGCGTGCGCGGCGAGGGGCCTGCCGACAAGGCTGCCCTCGCCGAGTGCCTGCAGCGCGTCTCGCAGATGGTCACCGACATCCCCGAGATACGCGAGCTCGACATGAACCCAGTCGCCGTCATGGGCCGGGGCGGGGGCTGCCGCGTCCTTGACGTGCGCATCGGGCTCGGGCCGGCCGCCTAGAGGCCGATGCGGCGCCAGTCGCGGAGATCCTCCCCCCGTGCCCGTCGGTGATCCACGCCGTGGACACGCGCGGCCTCACCCCTGGCGTGGCCGCGCAGCTACCCGGCCACGCGCGGCGTGTTGGGGCACGACACGGGCCACCCCTTGCCCAGCGCGTTCAGGAACGCGACGCGCCCGACCGTGCAGGACTCGCGACCACGGGCAGCGTCGGGAATGTCCCGGCGGCGGCGCACGCGCCCGCCACGCGGGATCCCATGATGGAAAGCCACTCCCCGAGGGCGTGGCCCGGCAGGACGCGCACAGCGGCGACCGTTATGCCCGCGCGGCGCCCGGCGGCCTGCGCCGCCTTGTGCGCCTCGAACGCCTGTTTCCCCCTCTCCGTCCTGCCCCTGATCAGCGCGCCGCCTCCTGTCCCACCTCCTGACCGGCGTCTTGCCGATCGCGACGGCGCACTCCATTGGCAGCGACCCGGGCTTGCGCAGCCCGCGCAGCTGCCCCGCGGCGACGGCCGCCGGCGCGGGAGCGGGATCCCCCGCCACCGCGCGCCGCGCCGCCGGCCCCGACCACTCGCCCGTCGGGTTCCCGCCCGCGTAATCCCTTTTCTCCGCGCTGTCGCGCGAGAACGCGTGCGTTGGCCCGTCGAACACGGCGGCCAGCACCGCCAGGTCGCAGAACACGCCGGGACCGCAGTGCGCGCTCCCCTCTCCCGACGCCACGCCGCCGGCAGCGATCCCGGCGATGCCGCCGGCCACCCTGCCCCGCGCCCCGTCGC
>RKSK01000140.1 GCA_007570915.1 Cenarchaeum sp. | reverse complement strand
CGTTCTGCAGGTCAATGTCCAGCTCGAGCTGCTGCCTCGCGGGAAGCGCGTTATAGTCGTGTATGTTTGACTGCAGGCGCCGCTCGACGCCGAGAAACTCGGCCTCGGGCGTGAGCGGCGTGGAGAAAAAGTTAAAGTTCATGTACGTGCCGACCGCAAGCTCCTCGATCGCCGCGCGGCGCAGGCCCGCGCGCGTGATGACGCCGCGCCGCAGGCGGTCCTGCGACTTTTCCTCATAGTCTGCCCTCGAGGACACCGTAAAGAACGCGCGCTCGAGGCGCCTCTTTCCCTCCTGGACCTTGACGATGCACGGGCCGGATATGTCCTTGGCTTCCACGACGCGCGGGTGACTTATGCGCGCCCTCCTGAGCAGGTCGTACTGGTTTTTGGCCTCGTCGCGCTCCTCGGCGCGCAGCATCGCGCGGTTGCCAAAGAGCGGCACGCGAAACGAGTTCTCTATTCGCGAGTAGCCGATGTAGACGGCAAACGAGCGGTGCGGCACGACGACCGTCTCGGCCTCGCGCATGGACCGCTGCACGCGCGCAGACGCCATGTCCGCAAAGCGCGGCAGCGTGATGACCTCGTCGGCCACCCTCGAGAAGCGCCGGTAGGGCGCGTCGCGGCCCCTCTGGCAGTAGACGGCGGTACGCAGGCCCTCGTCCTTGGCGCCGTCCATCACCTCGAGGGCAGAGTGGCTCCCCATGACGCCCACCCTCGGGTCCCCGTACGAGGCGGCCAGGCGCTGCATCTGCGCGCGAGGTATCACGCGCGCGGGCCGGCGCGGCGCGGCTAATATAGCTACTACGCCGCGCGCGCGGGCCGGCAAGGTTTATCGGGGCGCGCCGCGCGCGCGCGGGCCGTGCTCTACAGCTTTGAGCTCGTCATGCTCGGCGTCATCGTCCTGGGGGCCATGGCCGCGTGCGGCTGCGCCATCCTCTGGCGCCGCAGGCGCGAGGGCGCAGAGGCGCCCGCGGGCACCGCCGCCGCCGGCGCGGCAAAGCCATAAAGCAGCGCCCGCGCGCGCGCCGCGCGCATGAGGCTCACGGTCGGCATGACGGGGAGCACGGGGGCCATATACGGCATACGCATGCTCGAGGTCCTCGGCGCGCTCGGGGTCGAGACGCACCTCATAATGAGCGACTGGGCAAAAAAGTGCGTCTCGATGGAGACGGGCCGCTCGCCGGCCGACGTCGCGGCCCTGGCCTCCGAGTCCTCGGACGACTCGAACATGGCCGCCAGCGTGTCTAGCGGCACGCGCGCCTCGAACGGCATGATAGTGGCCCCGTGCAGCATGAAGACGCTCGCGGCCATCTCGCACGGCTATGACGAGACGCTCGTCGCGCGCGCCGCAGGCGTCACGATAAAGGAGTCGCGCAGGCTCGTCCTCATGGCCCGCGAGACGCCGCTCTCGGCCATACACCTGGAGAACATGCTGCGCCTGGCCCGCATAGGCGTCGTCATACTCCCGCCCGTCACCGAGTTTTACACGTCGCCGCGCACCATCGCCGACATTGTCGACCACGGCGTGGGCAAGTGCCTCGACCAGTTCTCCCTGGACCACGGCCTCTACAGGCGCTGGGGCGGGGCTTGACCGAGTGCGCCGCGTCGGTCACGATACGCGCGCCGCGCGCGCGCGCGTTTGGCGTCGCGACGGCGTACGACTCGCTCAAGGAGGCGCTCCCGCTCCACTATGCGATGTCGCGCACGCGCTCGAGGCGGGGCGGCGTCGCCGTCGTGCAGGCGCGCATGAGCGTCGCGGGAATGGAGTGGAGCGTCATGGCGCGCCACACCGAGGACGCGCCGCGCCGCCACGAGACGGCGATAATCGGCGGCGACGGGCGCGGCACGACCATAGTCGAGACGTACGAGGCAGACGGCGAGGCGACGGTCCTTACGGTCCGCGCGCGCATACGCCGCCGCGGCCCGCTGGGCATGCCGCTGCCGGTGGGCCGCAGGCGCGCAGACGAGTGGGTGAGGGGCCTTGCGGCGGCGATCGCGCGGGCCGCCGAGTCCTAGGGGCCCGGCCGCCCGCCGACGACGTCGGCCTTTGGCGGCGCGTCCCCGTCGCCTTCGCCCCCGCCGTCCTTTTTGCCGTCCTTGAACTCGGCGAGCTCGCGCTCGCCCTCCATCTTGCCCTTTTCGTACTCGCCGCGCGAGCGGCCGAGCGTCTTTGCGAGCTCTGGTATCTTTTTTGCCCCGAATATGAGTATCGCCGCGAGGATGACGATGACAATCCACTCCTGCCCCGCTATGAACGCCGCTGCCCACGTCACGGCCATGCCGCGCCGCGCGCGCGCGCCTTGGAATTTAAGTGTTGCATGCGCCGTCGCGCCGCGGGCCATGCCGCGGGGGCGCGCGCAGGCTTATTAGCCACGGCGGCGCCGGGGCCGGCGATGGGGGGCACAGGCGACCCGCGCGCGGCGTGGGACCCGGCGGCGGGCGCGGCGGCAGGCCGGCCGCGGCGGCGCTCGAGGTGGTGGTATGCCGCGCCGCTCCTCCTCGCCGCCGTGGGCGGCGCCGTGGCGTACTTTGCCCTCCGCGACGACGATCCGCGCCTGGCAAGGGGCTGCCTGGCCGTGGGGGGGAGCGATAACGGTGGCCGCCGTGGCCGCGCAGGCCGGCCTGGCCACGGGGGCCTTTCTGCCCTAGCGGCCCGGCCCGCCACGCCGCCGTGCCCAAAATAGGTATATTAGGCACGCGCGGCGCCCGCACCCCCATGGAGGCCAAAGATCTGCCCCCGCTGGAGGGGGACGCCGGCCCCGGGGGCGCCCGGCCGCGCGGGATGGGCCTGGCGCCCGCGCCGGCGCGCAGGAGGTCGTGGGCGTGGTTCCTGCTGCCCGTCTTTGTGGACGTCATCGGCGGCGCCCTGGCGTACTGGGCGCTGCGCCTCGACTCGCCGCGCATGGCGCGCGACTGCCTCTATGTCGGGATTACGCTGACGGCCGTCAAGGCGGTGACCATGGCCGTGACGATCCTGGCGCTCGGCGGCGTCGCCGGCGCGTTCCCGTGGGGCGCCGAGGGGACGATCACCATAGACGACCCCGCGATGCTCGAGGCGTGCCTCGAGGGGGCCGTGGGCCTTGACGGCGCGGCCGGCTCGATCGACAGGGACGGGGCCATGGCGTGCCTCAGGGCGCATGCGCTCGGCGCGCCGTCCCAAGAGTAGCGTGTGGGGGCCATGGACGAGAAGGTCAGGGCGCTAACAGAGCAGGCCGCAGGCCTCGCCGTGATGGCCGAGCGCGTGCGCAGGGAGATCAGGACGGTCATCGTCGGGCAGGCCCCGATAATCGACAAGCTCACAGTCGCGGCGATATCGCGCGGGCATGCGCTCCTCGAGGGGATGCCGGGCCTCGCAAAGACGCTCCTCGTCAAGACGATGGCCGACTGCGTGAGGTCCGGATTTGTGAGGATCCAGTTCACGCCGGACCTGCTGCCGGCCGACATCACGGGCACAAAGATCTACGAGCACGCGACGTCCGAGTTCAAGACGGTCAAGGGGCCGATATTCTCAAACTTTGTCCTCGCCGACGAGATAAACCGCGCGCCGCCAAAGGTCCAGTCCGCGCTCCTCGAGGCCATGCAGGAGGGCCAGGTGAGCATACAGGGCGAGACGCACGCGCTCTCGAGGCCATTCTTTGTCATGGCCACGCAAAACCCAATCGAGTCCGAGGGGACGTACCGCCTGCCCGAGGCCCAGGTCGACAGGTTTATGCTAAAGCTCGTGATGTCATACCCGTCGCGCTCCGAGGAGTCCGAGATTATACGCAGGTTCACCGAGGGCGAGCCGCGCGAGGCCGCCGGCGTCATCGGCGCCGAGGACATGGTCCGCATGCAGGAGTTTGTGCCGTCCGTGTACGCCGACGAGTCGGTGCGCTCGTACGTGGCCGACATTGTCGACGCGACGAGGAACCCCGTGGCCCACGGGCTGGACCCCTCGTCGGTGAGGACAGAGTACGGCGCCTCGCCGCGCGCCTCGATATGGCTCATGCTCGGCGCAAAGGCCGTCGCGATGATGGACTCGCGCGGCTATGTCATGCCAGAGGACGTGAGGGAGGTGGCCCCGGACGTCCTGCGGCACCGCATACTGCTGACGTACGAGGCCGAGGCGGACGGCGACACGAACGACGCCGTGATATCGCGCATACTCGACGGCGTGAGGGTGCCCTAGGATGCCGGGGCGGGCGCGGAGGTGAGGCCGGGGTGCCAGAGGGGGCGGCCTCCGCTCCGGGGCGCGTTCGCGGCCTTGAGGTCACGACCAGGCGCCTCGTAGAGGGCCTCGTCTCGGGGGGCCACGACTCTGTCTTTCGCGGGCGCGGCATAGCCTTCAGCGAGATACGCGAGTACCGCCACGGCGACGACGTGCGGGCCATAGACTGGAACGTCACGGCGCGCCTCAACAGGCCGTACGTCAAGGAGTACATCGAGGAGCGCGACTTGCAGGTGTACGTGGTGCTCGACGTCTCGGGCTCGGCGTCCTTTGGCGGCAGCCTCGCAAAGCGCGACAGGGCGCTCGAGGTCGCCGCGGCGATCGTCCTGGCCGCGCAGGGGGCCAACGACAGGGCCGGCGCCTTTCTCGTGAGCGACCGCATAGAGATGTACGTGCCGGCCCGCCGCGGGAGGCGCCACGCGATGCGGGCCCTGATCGCCATGGCCGCCCACGAGCCGGCCTCGCGCGCGACGGACCTGCGCGCGTGCCTCGAGGCCGTGGCGGGGATCATAAAGCGGCGGAGCGCGATCGTCATAATATCGGACATGGTCGACGGCGGCGACTATGCGAGGCCCCTGCGGCACCTCGCGCGCAGGCACGACGTCTCGGTCGTCAGGGTGACGGACAGGCGCGAGCGCGAGCTGCCCGACGTCGGCCTCATAGAGCTCGAGGACGGCGAGACCGGCGAGCAGGTCCTCGTGGACACGTCGGACCCCGGGCTCCGCGCCGAGCACGCCAGGCTCGTCAGGCAGGGCGACGCCGAGCTCGCCGCGACGCTGGCGCGCTGCCGCGTCGACAGGGTGGACGTCGAGACCGAGGGCGACTATGGCCGGCGCCTGCTGCGCTTCTTCCGTACCAGGGGAAGGAGGAGGCCATAGCGGGTTGGCAGGGTTTGAGAGCCCGCTGGTCCTCGCGTTCCTCGCGTGCGTGCCGGCCCTCTATGCGATGTACCGCGCGGTCCTCTCGCGCAGGCGGCGCGCGGCGATCCAGTTTAGCAGCATATCGTACCTCAAGTCGGCCATGCGCAAGGGCAGGCGCACGCGCGAGGCGTCGCTGTTCTACGCGTCAGTCGCGGCCATAGCGCTGATGATAGTCGGCTTTGCCGGCCCGCACATACCGCTCGAGCAGGCCGAGGAGGGCGTCAACGTCGTGCTCGTCATCGACATATCGGGCAGCATGGCCGCGACTGACTACCCGCCGACCCGCCTCGAGGCCGCAAAGCGCGCCGCCGGCACGCTAGTCGGGTCGCTGGAGCCAAACGACAACGTCGGCATCGTGACGTTTGAGAGCGGCGCGACGACGGCGGCGTACCTGAGCCCCTACAAGGACCGCGTCGGCACAAAGCTCGGCGCGATCCGCGTCTCGGAGGGCCGGACCGCCATAGGCGACGGCCTCAGCCTGGGCATCGACATGGCGACCTCGGTCCCCAACAAGAAAAAGGTCGTCATACTGCTCAGCGACGGCGTGAGCAACTCCGGCGTGATCACGCCGGCCGAGGCGATCGCCTTTGCGGCGTCAAGCTCGATACAGGTCCACACGGTCGGCATGGGCTCGGAGGGCCGCGTCGTGCTCGGGTACGACGCGTTTGGCCGCCCCCAGTACGCCGAGCTCGACGAGGAGACGCTGCGCGCCATAGCGTCGCAGACGGGCGGGAGCTACTTCAAGTCGGTCAACGCCGAGACGCTTGACGCGATATACCGCGGCATCGGCGACGAGATAGAGCGCGAGGAGCAGGAGACGGACATACGCGAGTGGTTCTTTGCCGCGGCCCTTGCGGCGTTTGCGGCGCAGCTCTACATGCGCTACGGGCGGGGGAGGATCATACAGTGAGGGCGCATGCGGCCGCGGCGGCCGCGCTCGCGCTCGCGCTCGCCGCGCCGCAGTGGGCGCTGGCCGAGGAGATCACGCTGTCCGCCGAGCAGCGCGAGTACTATTTTCTCGTCAACGAGCCGGTGCGCCTGCAGGTCCTCGTCAACAGCACGCATGCCGAGGCCGTGCAGGGGACGATAGTCTCCGTGTTTGAGCAGAGCGCAGGCGGCGCGCAGATATCCCGGTCAAACTCGAACAGCGTGAGCGTTGCCCCCGGCGAGTCGGCCATTGACGTGGACCTCGGGACCCACGCCGCGCCGGCGACGATGAGCGTGGACCTGCTCCTAAGCTATGTCGAGGACGGCGCAAAGCTCGTCGACCTGGAGCCGCTCGTGGTCCACATCGTCGAGGAGGGCGCCGCCTCGCAGAACGTGCCAGACCCCACGAGCGCGACGTCGCAGGAGGCGCAGCTCGCCCAGCCGCAGCAGCAGGGCGCCCAGCAGGCGCAAAGCGCGCAGCAGCGGCTGCAAAACAGCCAGCTCGCCCAGGACAGCAGCGCGCTGCGCGAGGAGATACGCGAGCAGATAAGGCAGGACGCCGCCGAGCAGGAGGGGATACTCGAGAGGGCCATGGCAAGCGAGGAGGTCGCCGCGCTGCACGAGGACCTGCTCGAGCGGGGGTACACGCCGTCGTCCCAGTCGGCCAGCGCGGCGGCGGGGCAGCAGGAGGGTGCGCAGGGCGGCGAGCCCGGCGGCGAGCCCGGCGATCCGGGCGACACGGGCTCCTTTGAGCTCGCCTACGAGAACGCCGAGGGCCAGTGGGCGACCATAGAGGGCGAGGTCGAGGCAGGCGAGGTCACCAGGGCCGACGTGCGCACGCAAGAGGAGCTCGACGAGGCCCTGGGCGCCCTCAGGGCCGACGAGTCGTTCCAGGGCCTTGCAGCGGGCCTCGAGGCCGAGGGCTACACGGAGATGTCCGCCGAGGCCTCGCGGGCCGCCGACGGCTCGCTAGAGGCCGCAGTCACGTTCGCGCCGCCAGAGGGCACCGGCGCCGCCGAGGCGCGCATCACGGCCACGGTGGCAAACTCTACGGTCGCCGACGTGCGCCTCGAGAGGGGCGCCGCCGCGGCCGGCCTCCCGTGGCCGCCGCTGCTGGCCGCCGCCGCCGCGGCGGCGGCCGGCGCGTACGTGGCCTGGCTCAGGCTGCGCCGCCGCCGCCGCGCCGCGCTTCCCGCCCTGCCCGCACCGGCCCCGCGCCGGCGCGACCCCGCCGCCGAGGCCTCGCGCCTGCTAGAGGAGGCAGTCGGCGCCTTTGGCGAGGGCAGGCGCAAGGACGCCTACGGCCTGGCCGGCCAGGCCCTGCGCCTGGGCCTCTCGCACGCCGGCGGCCTGGACGTCGAGGCCTCCAACACGGATGTCCTGCGCCACCTGCGCGAGCGCGGCGCGCTGGCCCCCGGCGCCGCCGAGTGCCTCGGCCTGGCCGGCATGGTCTCGTTTGCGCGCGCCGAGCCCGGCGAGGAGGGGTTTGCGCGCGTCATCGCCGCCGCGCGCGAGGCGATTCCCGCCGCGCGGGCCGGCTAGGCGCGCGCCTCGGCGCGCCTTATCGCCCACACGCCGGCAAAGTAGAGGGCCATCATGGGCGCGGCGATAAACCACATGGTCACGCCGCTCCCGTCCGGCGTTATCGCCGCGCCAAAGACGACTATGGCGATCACCGCATAGCGCGCGTTGCGCAGCCAGTACCCCGAGTCGACGGCGCCAGACGCGCTCACGGCGTACATTGCGAGGGGGAGCTGGAACGAGACGCCAAACGCGAGGAGGAACTGGAGCACAAACACGACAAAGTCAATGACGTTGAGAAATGTGAGGAGGCCGGCTGACTCGCCATAGCGGTAGAGGAACTCCAGTATGTACGGGATCACGAGCAGGTACGCCATTGCGCAGCCGCCCGCAAAGAGGGCCACCGCGGGGAGGAGTATGGCGCGCCCCACGCGAACCTCGCGCT
>RKSK01000062.1 GCA_007570915.1 Cenarchaeum sp. | reverse complement strand
CCAGGGGCGGCGCGCGGGGAGGGCGGCGCACGGAGCGCCACAGCGCCCGGATCGCCGCCCGGGCCCGCGCCGCCTCGGCAGGGGGGAACTGCCATGGGCGGCCCCGGCCGCCGTGGCAGTTCCGCGCCAGGGCGCGGGATGCGCAGCGGCGCCGCGTGATGACCGCCACGGCACGGCCGCCGGGGGCAGGCTGTGGGTTTGTGTAACTCGATCTAGTTACAAAAACCCACACCAAACGCTTATGTAAAACGGGCGTGGCACGCGATTGTGGCCCACTCTCACGGCCGCCCGACGCGGGCAACGGCGCCGGCGCGCGGGGGGCACGGCGCCGCCCGGGCGCCTGGCCGCGGGCTGACCGCCGCCACGGATCCCGGGCGCAGGGGGCGGCCGCGGGACCGCCCAGAGGTGCCGTTATATGCAAGCGCCCGCGCCGCCGGCCACGATGGCGCGCCGCAAGAGGAGGGGGATCGCCGCGCGCAGCCCGGCAGAGGAGTCCGCGGCCCTCTTTCGCCGCGGCGAGGCCCTCATGGCCAGGGGCATGCGCGCCGAGGCCGAGAAGGTCCTCGCGCGCGCCGCCGAGCTCGCGCCTGCCGGCCAGGGGGCCGGCCTCGCGCGCGCGCACGAGCTCCTCGCGCTTGGCCGCCACGCCGAGGCGCTCGCAGAGTACGACCGCGCCGCCGACGCCGGCGGCGCCGGGGCGCACCATGGCCGCGGCCGCGCGCTGGCGGCCATGGGCCGCCACGCCGAGGCGCTCGGGGCGTTCAGGCGCGCGCTGGAGATCGACCCTGGGCTGGCCGACGCCTCGCTGGGGGAGGCCGGCGCGCTGGCGGCCATGGGCCGCCACGGCGAGGCCGCCGAGGCGTGCGGGCGCGCGCTGGCCGCCGACCCGTCCTCCGTCGGCGCGCGCGCGGCCCTGGCCGCCTCCCTCTGCGAGACGGGCCGCCACGCCGAGGCCCTCGGGCAGATCGACGAGGCGATAGGACTCAGCCCGCGCAACGGCGGGCTCCACCGCGCGCGCGCCGCCGCGCTCGAGGCCCTGGGCCGCCACGAGGAGGCCGCCGAGGCGCACGAGTCCGCCGAGTCGCTGGGCCACGGCGGCCGCGCGCCGCAGGCCGCGCGCGCGGTGCTGCGGGACACGACGCGGCGCGCGTTCTCGCCGCCCGGGGGCGCCATGGCCATGGCGCACTTTGGGCGCGCCATGTCCCACATGGTGTCAGAAAGGAACGGCGAGGCGCTCGCGGAGATCGACCGCGCGATCGAGCTCGAGCCGCAGTGCCACGGGGCGCACAACATGCGCGGCGAGATACTGTACTGGCTTGGCCGCCACGAGGAGTCCCTGGACGCGTACGGCCGCGCCGCGGAGATCGACCCCGGCGACGCCCACGCGCACAGCGGCCGCGGGGGCGCGCTCATGGAGCTCGGCCGCCACGGCGAGGCGCTTGGCGAGTACGCCGAGGCGACACGCCTGGACCCGGGCTATGCCAGCGCGCACGCCTGCCGCGGCGACGCGCTCGCCAGGCTGGGCCGCGCCGGCGAGGCGCTTGGCGCGTACGACGAGGCGATACGCCTGGACCCAGAGTCCGCCAGCGCGCACGCAGGCCGCGGCACGGCGCTGGAGAGGCTCGCGCGCAACGAGGAGGCCCTGGCCGAGCACGACCTGGCCGCCAGGCTCGCGCCGGGCGTGCACGCCGTCCACAGCTCGCGCGGGGACGTGCTGGCCCGCCTGGGCCGCCACGAGGAGGCACTCGCCGCGCACTCGCGCGCCGCCGAGCTGGACCCCGGGAGCGCCTACGCGCACCGCGGGCGCGCCCTCGCGCTCGCCGGCATGGGCCGCCACGAGGAGGCGATCGCCGCCGCCGAGCGCGCCATAGGGATCGACGCCGGCTCCGCCGACGCCCACCTCGTCTGCGCCATGGAGGCCGCCGAGCTTGGCCGCCACGAGGACGCCCTGGCGCCCTTTGGCCGCGCCGTCGGCCTGGCCGAGGGCCCCGTCGCCATGGCCGCGCACGCGGGCCTCGCCGGGTCGCTGGCCTCGCTGGGCCGGCACGCCGAGGCGCTCGCCTCCCTGGACCGCGCGATCGGGCTGGACCCGGGCCGCGCGAGCCTGCACGCCTCGCGCGGCGAGTCGCTCGCGGCGCTGGGCCGGCACGCCGAGGCGCTAGAGGCGTACGACAGGGCCGTCGGCCTCGGCGGCGGCGCAGGCGAGGCGCCCCACGCCCGGCGGGCCGAGTCGCTGGAGGCCCTCGGGCGGGCCGACGAGGCCGCCGCGGCGCGCGCGCGGGCCGCGGGGGGCACCTGAGCGGCCCTCCCGGCGATCGTGTTATATCCGCGCGCGCGGCGGACCCGCGCCGATGGCGCGCCGCAAAAGGAGGGGGTTTGCCGCGCGCAGCCCAGCCGAGGAGTCAGAGGCGCTCTTTCGCCGCGGCGAGGCGCTGGCGGGCAGGGGCCTGCGGGCAGAGGCCGAGAAGGTCCTCGCGCGCGCCGCCGAGCTTGCCCCGGGCGGCGCCGGCGGCGCCCGCGCGCGCGGCATCCTGGGGAAGGGCCGCGGCGGCGGGGCTTTCGCGGCCCCGGCGGGCCGCGGGCCGCGCATGGACGCTGCGCTGGGGGGCGGCCCGCGCGGAGCCGCCCGCGCGCAGGGCGCCAGCACGGCGCAGGTGGACGAGCTGCCGCGCCGCGCCGACGCCCTCGCCCACTATGGGCGCGCCCTCTTGCACATGGAGGGCGGGAGGCACGAGGAGGCGCTCTCCGAGCTTGACCGCGCAGTGGAGCTAGAGCCGCAGAGCCACGGGGCGCACAGCGCGCGCGGCGAGGTCCTGTCGTGGATGGGCCGCCACGAGGACGCCCTCGCCGCGCACGGCCGCGCCGCCGAGATCGACCCGGGGTACGCCTACGCGCACCATGGCCGCGGGGTCGCGCTCGCGGGCATGGGCCGCCACGAGGAGGCCCTCGGCGCGTACGGCGAGGCCGTCCGGATGGACCCGGGCCTTGCCGGCGCGCACGCGCTCATGGGAGACGCGCTCGCGAGCCTGGGCCGCCACGAGGAGGCGCTCGGCGCGTACGGCGAGGCCGTCCGGATAGACCCGGGCCTTGCCAGCGCGCACGCGTGCCGGGGCCTGGCGCTCACGAGGCTGGGCCGCCACTCCGAGGCCGCCGGGGCGCTTGAGCGCGCCTCCGGGCTTGTACCCGGCGTTCCGATCGTGCACGTCCTGCGCGGGGACGCGCTGGGGCGCCTGGGGCGCCACGGGGACGCCCTCGCCGCGCACGACCGCGCCGCCGCGCTGGAGCCGGAGAGCGCCGACGCGCACCGCGGGCGCGCCCTGGCGCTGGCCGGCATGGGCCGCCACGAGGAGGCCATCGCCGCGGCCGAGCGCGCCATAGGGATCGATCCCGGCTCCGTCGCCTCGCGCCTTGCGCACGGCCTGTCGCTGCACCTCAAGGGGCGCGACGGGGAGGCGCTAGGCGCGTACGGGGAGGCCGCGCGCCTGGATCCGCGCTCCGTGGCCGCCCACGTCGGCCGCGCCGTGGCGCTCCTGGGCCTTGGCCGCCACGAGGAGGCGCTCGGCGCGTACGACGAGGCCGCGCGCCTGGACGGCGGCCTCGCCGCCGCCCACGTCGGCCGCGCCGGGGCGCTCAAGAGGCTGGGCCGCCACGGGGATGCCCTGGCCGCGCTGGACCGCTCGATCGAGCTGGAGCCGAACAGCGCCGAGGCGCACCGCGAGCGCGGAGACGTCCTCTCCCTCCTGGGCCGAAAGCGCGTGCTTGAGCACTCTGACGCCCGCGCCAGGGGCGGCCCGCCGCCCGCCCCCGGCGAGCTGCCGCGGACCGAGGAGGCCGCCGAGGCGTTTGCGCGCGCCGCCGAGCTCGACCCCGGCGACTATGAGGCGCACCACTCGCTCGGCGACGCGCTCAGGACGCTGGGGCGCCTGGACGAGGCCGCCGAGGCGTTTGCGCGCGCCGCCGAGCTCGACGTCGGGGGCGAGGGGGACGCCGAGCACGAGGCGCTCTGGTCGCTGGCCGGCCTGTACCACCACATGGGCCGCCACGCCGAGGCCCTCGAGGTCCACGACCGCCTCGCGCGCCTCGAGCCGGACTCGCCGTACGCGCAGGCCGCGCGCGGCGACGAGCTCGCCGACCTGGGCCGCCACGCCGAGGCGCTCGAGGCGTACGACCTGGCCGAGCGCCTCGAGCCGGGCCACGACACGCACGGCGCGCGCGGCGACTCGCTCATGGCCCTGGGCCGCCACGCCGAGGCGCTAGAGGCGTACGAGGGGGCAGCCCCGGGCGACATCCCCGGGGACGCCGCCAAGGTGCACCGCGGCCGCGCCGCCGCGCTCGAGGCGCTCGGGCGGGGGGCCGAGGCCGCCGCGGCGCGCCGCGAAGCCGGGGCCTCCGAGGCCGACATGGCGCGCCTGCGGGCCAAGCCGCGCGAAAGGGATTAATACGCCGCCCCGGCGCGCGCGGCCGCGCGCGGATGGCCACGGTGTACGAGGACCCCTTCATAAAGATCGCCACGATGATAGGCGGCGACGAGTACCACAAGGTCGCGCGGTCCCTCCTAAAGTCGATCGACGCCACGGACGAGGAGATCGCGAGCTCGACTGGCCTGCGGATAAACCTCGTCCGCAAGATACTCTACGACCTGTTTGGCAAGTCGCTGATCAGCGGCGTGCGCGTCAAGGACGAGAAGAAGGGCTGGTTTGTCTACCGCTGGCGCTCGCGCCGCGAGGAGGTCGAGGGGTTTATCGAGAACCAAAAGAAAAAGATAGTCGACCGCCTCGAGCGCCGCCTCTCGTACGAGGAGGGCTCCGAGTTTTACCACTGCGGCAACGAGGACTGCCGCAGGGTGACCTTTGAGGACGCGCTCGAGGCCATGTTCAAGTGCCCCTCGTGCTCGCAGATACTCGAGGCGCAGGACAACGGGCCCGTCAAGGGCGCCCTCTCCTCCAAGATAGAGGCGATAAAGGGCGACATGCAGCAGACGTTCTAGCGCGCCGGCGCCCCTAGGTTTATTACGCCTCCGCCGGGCGGGGCGCGCGCGATGAAGGGGTTTGGCTGGTGGGTCGCGATGATCGCCGCGGCGGCCATCACGTACTATGGGGCGTTCCACCTGCTCCCGTGGAAGTAGGCCCGCCGGGCGGGTGGGCTAGAAACCGTTATTAGCCGACGCCCCGGCGCGCTCGCGCATGAGGGTCTTTGACGGGGGCCGCGCGGCCGACGACTACATGTCGGCCCACACGCTGGCCTTCTCGACTCCAGAGCTCACGCTCAAGCGCTTTGCGTTCTGGCTGGCCGACATGGTGCCGGATCCCGCCGGCGGCGGGACAGTGCCGCGCATCGACACGTTCGTCGACGAGAAGGACTTTGAGCCCGCAAGGATCGTCGACGACGACAGGTACACGCCGTCCGGCGCGGTCCGCGCGTCGTCGATGTACGGCGACCCCGCGGCGGCGCGGTTTTGCGCCGAGTGCGGATCAAAGGTGTCACAGGGCGCGAAATTTTGCGCCGAGTGCGGCACGGCCGCCTAGGGCGAGAGGCTCGCGCCGCAGCCCGTGCAAAACTTTGCGCCGCTGCGCGTCTCCCTGCCGCACGACGCGCACCTGTCCTGCCGCCCCGCCAGCGCGGGGTCTGGCGACGGCAGCGTGCCCGGCGCGGCAAACGACTCGCCGGCCGAGACGACGCTCGGCGGCGCGCCGACGGGGTTTGCCGCCGTCCCCGGCCTCATCGCCATGCCGGCCATGCCCGGCGGCATGCCGGGGGGCATGCCGGGCATGCCCGGCGGCATGCCGGGCTGCGCGGCGCCCGGCGCCCCGCCCTGCCCGCCGCGGTCTAGCGCCTTTTTGAGCTCAAACATTGCCTTTATCGAGAGGAACTCGAGGGCAGAGCACGCCACGAGATAGTCGCCCATCTTGCCGAAAAACTCGCGCTCGTCCATCTTGCCGGCCTTGTAGAGCGTGTTGGCGTCGAGAAAGGACTCGTAGTAGCCCTGCGACTCGTTGAGGAGCCCGTCGAGCTTTTCAAAGAGCATGTTGAGCGTGTCGACCTCGCCGTAGGACATTGCGCGCGCGCGGCGCGCGCGGGGCCGTATTAATACCTAGCCTGGGGGACGCGCGCGGGCCGTCAGGGCGCCGCGGCGGACTGCGAGGCGACGCCCAGGCCGATCACCGCGCCGGCCCACACGAGGCTCAGGGCGAGCCCGACGACCAGGCTCCACTGGCTCTGCCTGGTGCGCCTCCCCATGCGGTCGCACTGCTCCTCCAGGCTCTTTAGCTCCACGGCACACGCGTCATACACCTTTTCGTACACCTCGTCTGCCGTGGCCGACAGCCAGTCGACCACGACCCTCATGTCGATCCCGCCATCCCTGCCTCTCACGAACGTGGCCGCGTTGCCAAACCCCCTTATACGAACCACCTTGAGCGCGCTAACGGCCAGGACCACTGACAGGAAGATGGCCACCAGGCTGGCGATAAAGCATGCGGCTATGAGAAAGGCGGCGTACGGGGGCAGGCTCCCCGAGAAACGGCCAGTTGGCCAGAGCAATGCCCCCTGAGAGCCCTGTGACGGTTCCAAGCCCGCCCATCACGATCCCCAGCACGATGGCGCCGGCGGTGAGGGCGGTCTTCGCCTTTCCCTCTATGTCTGCCTTGGCAGAGCGGTACGTCTCTATGCTGCGACCCATCACGCTGTCGATCAGCTCGTGCCGTCTTTCATGGTCGTCCGTCAAGACTCCTTTTTGTCCTTGGGCTTTTCGTCGTCAAATGTCCTGTACAGATCGCCCAGCTTGATCCCGCTAGACTTGAGCTTGACCCGCTTGGGTTCCTCGGTCATCATCCCGGGAGCCGGGACTGTAATATATTAACCTATATGGGTTAGGCGGGCGTGGGGCGGGCAGGCGCTCAAGCGGGGGGCCCGGGCGCTGCCCACTTTGCAAGCGCTCCTCTGGCGGCACGTCTTGGTTGCGCGTGCCTGCTGTGCCTTTTGGCCTGCGGTCATGCTCCGTTTGGCGGCCGCCAGAAGGCGCATGGGTTTTTATCCACGCAGATCCGCCCCCCGCGGCGTTGATGCTGGTCAGGGCCACGATTCCAACCCTTCTCATGGCGGTTGTCCTGTCCATTGGCGCGCTGGCTGGTGCCGCGGAGCACGCCGCCGTCCCCGAAGCCAGCGCGCAAGCGGCGCCGCTGGCCACGCTCTCCGAAAGGTTTGAGGGATCTGCCGAGAGGATAGGCAACATCAGGCTGCTCCTGGACGTCGCGAGGGCCGAGTACATGGACGGCAACTCGCTGCAGGCCGGCGAGCTCGTCCGCGAGGCGTACCTCAACGAGTTCGAGTTCGTCGAGGGCGACCTTGACGCCGCGGGCCAGCCGCTGCTGCGCCAGAGCATAGAGACGACGCTCAACGAGACGCTAATATCGGAAATCCGGCGCAACAGCCCCGACGTCCCGCAGACGATCGAGAGGGTCATGGCGCAGCTCTCGCTCGCCGAGGCGGCCCTCATGGAGGCCGCAACCAACGCTGGTGCGCCATCCGCTCCAGGCGCGCCCGGCGCCGACCTCTCCGCCATGCGAATGTCGACGCTCGGCGACGGCCACAGGATATACGTCGGCCTCGGCGAGGAGCCGGCCGCCGGCAGCCCCCTACGCGTCTATGTAGAGTTTACCGACACGGCAAACCGCCCGGCGCCAGACGTAAACTATGGCGTTACCGTCGAGCAGCGCGGGGCCACGCTGGCCTCTGTCAGCGGCGCGCACGACGCCAACGCGGACCTAAACCCCATCGTGGTGACCACCTCGCCGCTGCGCTCTGGCGGCTCGGTGGACGTCACGGTCGAGTTTGGCGGGTTTGGCCGGCCCGGCGGCGAGCTCGCCGGCCCCGTGGGCAACACGGTCGGGTTTAGGCAGGTCCGCACGGTGACGCCCGTCACGCAGGCCGACGCGCCGGCGCCGCACCTTGACCGCATAACGATAAGCGGCGTGAGCGTGACCGACGCGTCAGGCGGCGTGGCCACGCGCGAGCCCGTCGGCGAGCG
>RKSK01000020.1 GCA_007570915.1 Cenarchaeum sp. | reverse complement strand
TCGGGAATAATGGAGATGCTCGGCCACTATGGCGTAGAGACACCGGGCAGGCGCGTGGCAATAATAAACCGCAGCAACCTCATCGGCAAGCCGCTCTCGCAGATGCTCCTGGCGCGCGACGCGACGGTGACCGTGTGCCACTCGCGCACGCGCGACATAGCGAGGCACACGCGCGACGCCGACATTGTCGTGAGCGCAGTCGGCGACCGCTCGCGCTTTGAGCTGAAACCGGACATGGTCGCCGAGGGGGCCGTCGTCATTGACGCGGCCATACAGAGGCACGACGGCAGGCTCGCCGGCGACGCCGACTATGGGCCAATGTCCGAGAGGGCCTCGCACCTCACGCCCGTCCCCGGCGGCGTGGGCCCGATGACCGTGGCGATGCTGCTGAAAAACACGGTGACGGCCGCCTCGATGATCTCCAATGTCGGCGCGTGAGAAAAAGGCCTCGCTGCGCGCGACGCTCCTGGCCCGCCGCGACGCGCTCTCGCACGACATGGCCATGCTCTGCGAGGAGCGGGTCAGGCGGCGCCTCGCGCGCCTTGGCGCGTACGCGCGCGCGCGCACCGTCGCGCTCTACTGCTCGGAGGGCAGCGAGCTGCCGACGCGGTCCATGGTCCTCGCGGCCCTCTCGGAGGGACGGCGCGTCTGCCTGCCCAGGATGCGCTCGGGCGCCATCGAGCTCGCGGCCGTGAGCGGCCCCGGCGACCTTGTCGACGGGCCGGCCGGCATACAGGAGCCCTCGCCGGCCTGCGAGGCGTGCGGGGGGCCTGACGTGGCCGTCGTGCCTGCCGTCGGCGTCACGAAAGAGGGCGCGCGCCTGGGCCGCGGCGGGGGCCACTATGACAGGTTTCTGGCGGGGTACGGCGGCCCGTCCGTCGCGCTGGCCTTTTCGGTCCAGGTGGTCCGGTCCGTGCCCGAGGAGGCCCACGACAGGCGCGTCGGCTGGGTCATAACCGAGGACGCCACGTACGGCCCCTAGGAGGCGGCGATTCCGGCATGCCCGATGTCGCGCCGGCAGTACTTTGAGGGCCACGATATGCGCTCGGCGCGCCCGTACGCCGCGCCGACGGCGCCCGCCAGCGTGTCCCCGAGCGCCGTGACGCCCAGGACGCGCCCGCCGGCCGTCAGCGTGCGCCCCCCCTCGCGGCGCGTGCCGGCGTGGAACACGACCGAGCCGCCAGAGTCCTGCCCGATCCCCGTTATCTCCTCGCCCGTGGCGTGCCTGCCGGGGTACCCGCGCGAGGCGAGCACGACGCACGCGGCGTGGCGCGCGTCCCAGCGCATCGGCCCCATCTCGCCGAGCGTGCCGGCCGCGGCGGCCTCGAGGTAGGCTAGCAGGTCAAAGTCCGCTCGGGCCATGATCGCCTGGCACTCGGGGTCGCCCATCCTCGCGTTGAACTCTAGCACGTCGAGCCTGCCGCCCTCGCCGATCATGACGCCGGCGTAGAGAAACCCGCAGAACGGAGTGCCCTCGGCGCGCAGGCCCTCCACCGCCGGCACGATGACCTCCTCCTGTATGCGCCGCGCCATGGCCCCGTCCACAAAGGGCGTGGGAGAGTAGGCCCCCATGCCGCCCGTGTTCGGCCCCGTGTCGCCGTCGCCGGCGCGCTTGTGGTCCTGGCTCGCGGCCATTGGGACCGCCGTGTCCCCGTCGCAGAGCGCGATGAACGAGGCCTCGGCCCCGGCGAGCCTCTCCTCTAGCAGGACGCGGCGGACGCCGGAGCCCATCATGCGCCCGATCTCGGCCTCGGCCTCGGCCGGCCCGCCGCAGACCGTGACGCCCTTGCCGGCGGCCAGGCCGTCGGCCTTTACGACGACCGGCCCGCCAAGGGCCCTGGCGTGCGCGGCTGCCCCGTCGGCGTCATCAAAGGACTCGTGGCGCGCAGTCGGTATGCCGTGCCGGACCATGAACCCCTTTGCCCACGACTTGCTCGACTCTATGCGCGCCGCCGCGGCCGTCGGCCCGACTATGGGCAGGCCCGCGGCGGCAAACTCGTCGGCGATCCCGGCGGCCAGCGGGGCCTCCGGCCCGACGACGGTCAGGCATTCCCTCTCGCGCGCAAAGGCGGCGAGCCCCGCCGTGTCGCCTGCCCCTATGGGTACGCGGTTCTCGGTCCCGCCGTTGCCCGGCGCGACGTGGACGGCGCCTGCCCGCGGGCTCTGCGACACCCTCCACGCCAGCGCGTGCTCGCGCCCGCCGGAGCCGACGACCAGGACGTTGCCCAACGGCGCGCCGGCGCGGGGCGCGCCCATATATTCCAAGCACGCGCGCTAGCTAAATTCCACAGACCCGCCGCTGCGTTTTTGCTGACCGCGCCAGAAAAATCCCCCGCGCGCGACCCCCCGGCGATGAAGCGCGCGGGGGCAGGCCGCCTGCCCGGCCAGTCGTTCCACTCGGAGTGCCTAGAGTACTTTGAGCACCTGCGCAGGGCGGGCAGGGAGGACTATGCGTTTGAGGACGAGTACTATTTCACGATGCCGGCCGTGTCGGGCTCGGCCTAGGCGCAGCCGTGCCCATTGAAAGAGCATATCTTACATGCTAGTGCGCTCATGCGCCAAACAGGCCTATTGCGGCTATAGACGTCATCACAAGGCCCAAGCCCAAAAAAACCTGGCCTGTGAGAGTCACCACGCTACTGGCCTTAAACGCACGTTCACGGCTGCGCGTAGCCTTTGCATACGCCTCGCATGTTGCCCCATATGTGTCCATCTTAAGAGATGTCATCCACACCATGATCTTTTTCTGATCTAGCCTGCCGCGCGTAAGCACTATCTTGGATCCAAACGGGTTTTTTATCCTGACGACGCCCATTGCCACAAAAGACACAACAATGGACAATATGATCATTACAATTCCCCACCCCATGAGAGACGACACGGAGACGTCATGCACTAGGGTCGCCTGTGACATCATGCTCTCCCTTGCGTGATTCTCAACCAAAAGCCCTGATAGCACTCTGGTTCCGGCGATTATCACGCCTAGAATAACTGCCCCGACAGTAATAGTTGTCTTTGCCTTGTCATACACGCCCTGCAACATATTATTGGACTCTAGAAAGCCAGCGCGCAGAATCTCGATTAGCATTCTATACCTTAAGTATGCCTCGTCATTATCTGGATGCTCGCTCATGCCCCCACACCGCTCCTGGCCTGATGCCTCTTCAAACAGATCGTGGACTTGCGCTGGTGCGTGAACCAGTTAAAACCTGGCCTGTTCAGTTCAACGACAGGCTTGGGGATTGCCCCGTCCACAACTGGTGGCGAATTGGCTTGCTTGGGCAACGCCCAAAGCCCGCTAGCGCGTCCTTTTAAGGGTTACACAATCTCGCGCCAAATCGGCAGTGTGCGCCACCGTGCCTGTCTGCCGGTGCTAGGACGATCTTGCGCAAACGGGCGAGCCTACTGCGCTAGGCGCGCAGACAAGGGGCAGCACGCGCGCCCGCTGGCGGCTTTGCGCCCTTGCGCTCGGAATCATTGCCCGCGCTCCCAGAACCGCCAGCCGCGCCGCCTTTTGCCGCCCTTGACCTCCTGCATGTCCTCGAACGGATCGCGGGCTTTCCTAAACGTGTAATAGAAGGGCTCGCTAAAGTCAAAGTTCCTGAGCAGCTCCGAGGCCTGCTCGGGGGTCATCTCGCTCCCGTCTGACGGCGTGTTGGTCTCTTTTGGCAACGCCCGCCCTCATACCATGCCGCCTTTTAAGGGCTACGGGCAACATCACGCCTGAGCGGCACGCTGCGGC
>RKSK01000158.1 GCA_007570915.1 Cenarchaeum sp. | reverse complement strand
GGGCAGACTATGCCAAGATTGTGTCCATTGTGAGGGAATGCCGCAGCTCTTGCAGGCTGCAGCAGCTGCAGCTGGCGTTCGCCTCAAAGATCCACTACCCAAGGGCGCGCATGGACACCAGGGACGCCGACCTGATCTCCACGGGGCGCAAGATCGGGTGGGCGATGAGCGAGGAGGACATAGGCTCCGGCCGTGAGCTGCTTTGCCAACTAGGGATCGGCAGATAGCGAATGCAGGTTCAAGTCCCTCCGCGACTCGATTCACGGGTATGTCGGGGTGTCAGAGGCCGAGCTTGAAATAATAAACACGCCTGCCTTTCGCAGGCTGCATGAGGTAAAGTAGCTCGCGTTTTCCCACCTGGCGTACCACAACGCAGTGCACACTCGCTATGAGCACGCCATTGGCACGATGCATGTGGCCAGCGAGATGTGCGACCGGCTTGACATAGGCGGGGATCTCAAGAGGCTTGCGCGCAGGCAGCCCTCCTGCATGACATTGGCCATGGCCCGTTTTTCCACACGTTTGAGAGCGTGCTAAAAAGCGTAAACGGGGCGCCGCGCAACCCCAACGAACAGATGCACGAGCGCATAGGGAGAATGTTCATAATGGAAGATCCAGAGATTTCAGAGTACCTTGGGGACGAAAAGCGCGACGTTGCGGCAATACTCGGGATGAGCGGCAAGACGGACGTGCGCTACGCCCTGATTTCAGACATAGTTTCGAGCAACATGGACGCGGACAAGCTGGACTATTTTGCCCGCGACTCGTACAACCTGGGCGTCAAGTACGGAGTTGTCGACACGGAGCGCATACTCCACGTGCTGCGCAAGGACAAGACCGGAATGCGCGTGGGGATACACCCAAAGGGCGTTCCCGTTATGGACAGCTACCGCCTGGCCCGGTACATGATCGGAAAGCAGATTTACACGCATCGCGTGCGCCTCACCGCTGACCAGATGTTTCTCCGCGCCGTGCGCGCCGCGTTTGACGAGGGGGTGCTTGAGAAGCGAGACTTTGACGTTGACTCTGGGGGATTTTTGGAGTTTTACAAGGGGTTGAACGACTCCTCGTTTGTCCACAAGATCATGTGGCACGAAAACAGCAGTTTGTCCCGCGAGATACTCTCAAACATAGGAAGAAGAAGGCTGCTGAAGACCTGCTACCAGGGATCCACGGTGGAGACGGGTTCCGGGGGCTCGCAGGTGCTTGACACCAACAAGATTTTGCTCAATGCCGCTAGGCAGATCAGGGGCAGGCTGGGGTTGCGCGAGCACGAGCTCATTGCGCACGAGTCTGACTTGCAGCTGCGCCTGTTCCACAGGCGCGACTTTCAGGTGATTGACGACCGTGGAGACGCGTGTCCTCTATCGAGCGGCGCGACCTGTCCGTCGCGTACTCCTCGACGAGCTCCTTGGCGGCGGCCGTCCTGCGCGCGATCGCCATGGCCTCGACCTCCTGGTGGCATATGCGCAGCGCGATCGAGCCGGCCGTGGACTCGTCAAGGCCGGGGTTGCCCTCCATGACCCTGCACACGGCGTGCCTGTACGCCTCGCGCAGCTCGCCGCGCGTGGCCTCGCGCATGCCGTCGCTGACCATGCCGGCGAGCTCGGGCGGGAGGGGCCTCACTCGCACAAAGGCCTCCGTGCCCGGCCCGGCGGCCTGCTCCATGTCCCGCGCGGCGGCCCCCTCATACATGCGCGTCTCCCCCCCGGCCCATGCCGCGCGCGGCGCGCGGCGCGCCCCTATTTATCCGATCGCGCGGGCGGCGGGCAGGGGGCGCCCTTTCGACCCGGCGTGGCCCCCGGGCGCGCCGCTGTGGCGCTGCGCCCTGTGGCCCCCAGGCACCGCCCCTGCCCCGGGCCTTGTCTCGGTCACCCCTCGTCGGGGACAAACTTTAGCAGCTCGACCCCCTCCTCTGAGCGGAGCGCGGCAAACTCCTCGCCGTGCCACCTAAACCTGTACAGCTCGCCCATGGCCATGTCGGCCTCGCGGTAGCGGAGGACCTCGGTCCCGCCGGAAACCTCGACGCGCACGGGGCAGGGCGGTGCCGCGGCGGGCGCCCCTGCCGGCTTGCCGCGCCGGCCATGTGGCCCGGGCGCGCCCGGGCCGGCCGCGCTCCCCGGGCCCCGGCCGTCTCCTGCGGCAATGGTGGGCCGTCCTGCCATTATGCGGCCGGGCGGCAGGCGCGTGCCTAATAAACATGGCTGCGGCAGGCGCGGCGCGCCCCTCACGCGACAAACCTGACCCTGTTGCGCAGCGTCCCGAGGCCAGAGACCGAGGACTCTACGACGTCGCCGTCGCGCAGGTAGGGGCGCCCCTCGAGGTCCAGCGCGGTCCCGCCGGGCGTGCCCGTCGATATGACGTCGCCGGGCTCTAGCGTCATCGAGCGGCTCAGCTCCGAGACGAGGGCCTCCGGCGGGAGCGTCATCTCGCCGGCGAGGGCGTCCTGGCGCGCCTCGCCGTTGACCCTCGTCGTGATCCGCATGGCCCCCGCCGCGCCGGCCTCCTCGCGCGTCGTTATCCACGGCCCGCAGGGGGCAAACGTGTCAAAGCCCTTTGCCCTCGTGAACTGGCCGTCGCCAAACTGCACGTCGCGCGCCGAGACGTCGTTCATCACCATGTACCCAAATATCGACGACGC
>RKSK01000037.1 GCA_007570915.1 Cenarchaeum sp. | reverse complement strand
GGCACAAAGATGTGGCTTGCCGGCTCGCACGAGAGCAGCGCGAGGCGGATGCGCGCGCGCGACAATATGGGGCACGACGAGGCACTCGCCGTCACGCGCAGGCGCTACGAGTCAAACGTCGAGCTCTACAGGCGCCTCTACGGGTTGGACTTTGGGCGGGACCTCTCGGTCTTTGACTGCGTGATAGAGACGGACTCGCTGGGGCCCGGCGAGGTCATCGAGGCGGCCGTGCGCGCCGTGGAGGGGCGCGCTTGAGCGCCGCGCGCCTTGGGGACCTGCGGGTCATAGACGAGGACGACACGGACGCCTCGCACGGGACGCGCCCGGAGGACCGCGGCCCCCGCAGCGCTCGGCCGTCAGCAGGAGGACGCGCACGCGGACCATACACGAGATGGAGCTCCTCGAGCGGCGCGGGCAGCTCGCGCTGCTGCGAATAACGTGCGAGGCCGGCACGTACATACGCAAGCTCCTCTATGACATGGGCGAGATCATGGGCCCCGGCGCCACAATGATAGAGCTGCGCCGCACGCGCGTCGACCACTTTGAGGAGTCCACGTGCGGCCTCGTCACCATGCACGAGCTTGCCGACGCGCACGCGAGGTGGCGCGAGGACGGCGACGCCTCGCGCCTCATGCGCATGGTACGGCCCGTCGAGGACGCGCTTGCGGGCATAAAGTCCGCCGTGATACGCGACTCGGCGGTCGACGCGATGTGCCACGGAGCGCAGCTTGCCGTGCCTGGCGTCCTGCGCGTCTCGCCAAACCTCCATTCCGGCGACACCGTCGGGATATACACGCAAAAGGGGGAGGCAGTCGCGCTCGCCACGTCCCTGATGGGCGCGCAGGAGATAGTCGACGCGACAAGGGGGCACGCGTTTCGCACCAGCCGGATAATAATGAGGCCGGGAACGTACCCAAAGCAGTGGCGCACGAGGGCCGTTGCGGAGACGGTCGGGGACGGAGGAGAGTCTGCCTGATCCCGAAAGGCCTGGCGATCGCGGTGGCCGTCGGCGTGGCGGCAGCGGCCGCGCTGGGCCTGGCGATCTCGCCCCCGGCGCGCGACGGGGCCACAGTCTACGTCGAGGGCCCGTCGCTCTCGCTGGCCTCGGCGCGCCCCGCCTATGGGGCCGGCGAGCAGGTGGTTCTCACGCTGACCAACACGGGAAGCGTCGAGATAGCCTTTGGGGACGCGTCGCACTATGGCCTTAGCGTGACGCGCCTTGACGGCGCGCCCGTGTATGACGCGCCGGCGCGAGAGGGATCCGGCCCGCTCGGCCCGCGCGAAGCCGTGGAGCTTGCGTGGGGCCAGGTCAGGCAGGACGGCACGGCGGCGCACCCGGGCACGTACCGCATATCGTCGGAGGGCGCCGCGCCGGACGGCGGGGCAGCGCGCGCGGCGATCACGGTTGACATACACGGGCGCGCGCACTAGGGGCGCGCGCCGCGCTGCGCCCTGAAGACCTGCTCCAGGAGCAGGTCCATGGCCTTCTTGAGGTGCTCGGTCTCCTCAAGCGTGTGGGCCTGCTGGTCGGCCAGCGCCCGGATCGCGCGCGCCACGCCGCGCTGGAACTCGTCGGACGCGACGGCCTCTAGCGCGTTTGCCCTGGAGCGTATGGCGTCGAGCTCCTCCCTGGCGAGGTCGGCCGGCGAGCGGCGCGGGGGCTCAGGGGACAAGGACAGCCCTGGCCTCCACCCTTGACTCCTTTAGCATCCTGAGCGCCTCGTTTGCCCTCTCCAGGGGAAACGTCTCGTGGACCACCTCGAGCCCGCCCTTGCCCGCAATCCTGACGACCTCGGCCATGTCTGCCCTCGAGCCGATGAGCGTTCCCCTGACTGTCTTTTCCTCAAACGCCAAAAAGTCCGGGATTCCGCCGACCGTGGCGACGACAACGGTCCCCCCCCTCTTTACCGCCTTTAGCGCGGCGCCCGTGACCTCGCCGGCGGGCGCAAAGACCATCGCGGCGTCTAGCGGGCCGCCCGACGCGGCCTCTGCGGCCGCCGCGTCGGCGCCGGAATACTCGACGGCCCTGTCGGCGCCAAGCCTCGAGGCGACGTCCAGGTGCGCGGCGCTGCGCGAGACCGCCGTGACCCCGAGGCCGTCCATGCGCGCAAACTGGACGGCCATGTGGCCCACGCCCCCAATCCCAAACACGCCCACCCTGTCCCCCGGGGACGCCCCGCACGCCCTGACCGCGCCGTACGCGGTGACGCCGGCGCAAAACAGCGGCGCGGCATACTCGGGTTTCATGGAGGGCGGCACGCGCGTCGCAAAAGAGTCGGCTACCGTGACATACTCGGCGTACCCGCCCTTTAGGGACTCGCCCAGCACGTCCATCGACTCGCAGAGCTGCTCCTTGCCCGCGCCGCAGTACCTGCAGTCGAGGCACGACTCCAAGAGCGGCGATATGCCGACGCGCTCGCCGACGGACACCGCGGTGGCCCCCTTGCCGGCCTCGACGACGGTCCCCACGACCTCGTGGCCCGGGACAGTCGGCAGCGCCGGCGGGATACCAATGTCCCTCCAGTCGCCCTCTATGCCGTGGAGCTGCGAGTGGCACACGCCGCACGCCTCTATCCTCACGAGGACCTCCTGCGGCCTGGATATCTCGTGGCGGTCTATCTCCGTGAGCCTCAGCGGGCTTGTCTCGATCGGGGCGCACTCTGAGAGGACCATCGCCCGCATCTTTGCCATGTGCGGGCCGGCGGGGCGGGGGCGCCTATTTCTAACTTGCCCGGGGGGCCGCCGCCGGTGGCCCGGACGGGGAGGGCGCCCCGGGCCCCGCCGGGGGGGCACGCGGGGGGCGCCGCGCCGCGCCTGCCTCCCAACGCTTTATATTGGAACGCTGTGGGCCGCGCGCCGTTGTCGAGCTACAAGGGCGCATACTCTGCCGAGCAGTCGCTCGGGTTCGCCATCGCCGTAGTCGCCGTCCTGCTCATAGGCGTCGTGTACGTCCTCTCGCAGAGGTTTGGCGCAAGCTTTGCGAGCTTTGTCCTCGTGGGGGCCGCTGCGATCACGATGGCGTACTGGGTCCACCACCTGAGGGGCATGGCGCGGGAGCAAAAGCCCTCGTTTGCCGCCGCGCGCGAGCACGAGACCAAGAGCTGGGTGTACGACCTGATCAAGGACGAGGGCAAGTTCATCTTTGTCGCCGAGGTCCCGGGGCCGGACTCGCGCATATCCGTCAGGCTCGTAGACGCGACGCTCCACGTCAGGGGCAGCGGCGGGTTCTCAAAGGACGTTCCCATAGACGGCTCGGCCGGCATGGAGATAAACGACTTCAAGTACCGCAACGGCGTGCTCACGCTGCGCATAGGCCCGCCGAAGGAGCCCGAGGCCGCGTCCTAGTGGCTCTTTGCCTCCTCTAGCTTTGCGGGCAGGTACTTGTCCGTGATGTTGGTGAGGCCATACTTTGAGAACGCCTCCAGCTCGGCCTTGCGCTTTATCCTCAGGAACTCCTCGAGCTCGCGCTTCCATATGCCCTTTTGGTAGCGCGGGTCGCGCTTTAGGTCATGGCAGCGCTTTATGTCGGCCTCCGTCATGGGTATGGTGGGAAGCTTGTACTTTGAGATGTCCGTGGCCCACACGCCCATCCACTTTGCGTCCGGGACGGTGAGCTCGCGAAGGTGCGCGGCGTTGGCCGAGCCCGACTTTATGACCATCGCAATGTGCTCGCCGTACACGTCGCCGTCGGTGAGCACGATCACGGGGAGGCCAAGCTCGTCATGAAGCCTCCGAAGCAGCGTCCTCGTCGAGCGCGGGGCCTGACCGCCGGTGTCGACGATTATGGACTTGAACTTGCTGTGGACGCCCTCCTCGACGAACCTCGTGAACAGGCCGCCCTTTTCTATGGCAATGACGATCTCGGCGCCGGTCCCGACCAGCTCGGCGCTGGTGAGGCTGGGCCCCACTGCGTACCCGTCGGGGTGGCTTGAGAGGTTCATCCTCTTTCCCTCGTAGCCTGGGACGGTGTACTCTATGTCAAGGTCTCCAAAGACGGCGCTGCGCTCCTCGGGGAATATGTGAAACTCCTCGCGCGCCCTGGAGAGCATCGCCTCGAGGTCGACGATGATGCTGTCGGACTCGGACTGGTTCTCAAAGTCTATCTCAAACGCCTGCGACGAATAGTAGACGTCCCTGAGCGTCGAGGACTTTTTCTCCTGCGTGAGGCGGTTGGCAAAGAACGCAAGCCACATGAGCTGCGTGAACGACCGCAGCTGTGACGTGTTGCGCGAGCTGCGCACAGACGCGCCGGCCCCCAGGACATACTGGCGGAGCTTGTCGTCATATATGATGTTGGAGACCGAGCGGCTCGGAACGGAAAACTTTGGAAACTCGCCCGAGTTGAGCTCCGAGTATATCGCGGCCCCCTGCTCCCTGAGCAGGCCCAGGAGGGACTCTTGGCGCTCCTTGGCGCTCTTGGCCGCCTTGCCCTTTACCGTGCTTCCCCGCCCCCCGCGCGCATCCCGGCGCCGCGCGCAGGCCGAGCTATTTTAACCTAGGCGGGCCTATGCGCCAAAGTTGGCGTGGCGCTCGTGGGCGTCCTCTATGTGCGACGCCCACGCGCGGTATGCGCTGCCGCCGAGCCCGCCGGACAGGTACGACACGGCATGCACGCGGCACTCGGCGCAGCTCATTATGAGGTTCTTGTCCTGTATGTACCCCAGGAGGAGGGACGCGCGCTGGGTCTGGATCCTGGCGTTTAGCAGCTTTGCCCTGACCATGACGAGCATGACGATCGCCGCCACAAAGACGGTGGCCATGACGGGGCGGTCGGTCTGGTGGTAGTGTATGGCCACAACGGTGTTCAGCCCGATCACGAGGATCGTCATGATCGTCAGCGTGCGGTCCACCCTAAGCGCCGAGGCCGCCTCGGCCCTCCACGGGACGTTCAGCAAGAGCCTTCCCCCGCCGTCATGGGGGCGCCCCCGCCGCCTGTGGTATTTTAACCTTTAAGGAGGGCGCGCGCCGGGACCCCTTTTTGGATCCCGATAAAAATTTAAATACCATGCCCTATGGGCAGGAGGGCATGGTCGAGCTTGCCGAGGTCGGCACGTACGTCCTCGGGGCAGTCAGCGCCACGGCGGCGCTAGGGTTCAATAAGGCGTGGAATCGAGAGCTTCGCATGTCCATGGTAGAGGATGGCGTAAAAGGCCTACAGGAGAGCAACAAGGAACTGAGCAAGGCCGTGTCGTCACTTCAGGTAACAAGCGCGACGACTTGCGCACGCATAGGCGACCTAATAGAAGGCCGGGACGCGCTGGACGGCAGGATGGGCGCAAGCACGGGGCGCCTCGCCGAGCTTGCGGCTGCCCAGGAGGGATTTGTAAGCCATCAGGACGCGCACGCAAGAATGCTAGGAAATCTGAAGCCCAACATAGACGCTCTGTCCAGGAAAACAACCTCCATGAAGGCTGGCATGGGGGTTCTGTCTGAGCGTGTGGCTTCACTTGAGGCCAGGCAGGACGCCCAGCAGGCCGCGTTTGGGCAGATCAAGGCCAGGCAGGACGCCCAGCAGGCCGCGCTCGAGGAGATCAAAGAAAAGCAGGATTGCCAGCAGGCCACGCTTGAGAGACTCGAGAGGGTTATGGCGGAGATTGCCGACCGCCACAGGACGCCCGAGGTGCGATAGCGTGGATGCGACCATGTCACCGCCAGGCTCCAGCTATCCCGGGGTTATGTGCTCATTTTGTGATGTGGCGGGCGCCACCTTGATGCAAGCGGTTCCTTTGCATGCCCCTGCGCCCTTGTCCGCGCTGCCTTGTGGCATGGCACGCGCTGCCCTGGCGGCTGGCCGCCACGCAACGTATGCGAACTTTGTGATATATAACTATTTGGTGTGGGTTTTTGTAACTCGATTTAGTTACAAAAACCCGCACATGCTATTAAGCATTGCCGATGCCTGGAGTGGAAATGCCGGATACAAAAAGAATGGACAATATGGCGATGATCGTTCCAGCAAGGAGGGGCCGCGCGTCCTTTATGGTCATGGAGGCTATCTTGCCAACGGCAACGTTGGCGCACGTGGCGCTTGCCATGGTGAGGGCGTTGGCAGCCTCGTCAAACTCCTCGCCGAGCCCGGCCTGGGAGATTCCGATCCCTGCGCCAAACCCGGTGGCCACCTCTGGGAGGCCCGAGAGCATTCCCTTGAGAAACCACGTCATGGCGACCACCGCCGCGGGGGAGACGGCCGAGACGAACATGTATGGCCTGACGGCGGCGGCAACCTCGCGCTTTGCGCTGACAAACCTCTCGACGAATTCCGTGGTCCGCGTGAGTATCCACGCGTCGACGGATCCCGTGTCGGCAATGCGTGAGAGCAAAAAGAACGAAAACCTGCCCAGCCACGACCCGCGGGCAGTGTCGGCCAGGACGTCCTGCACGGTCTCGTCTGCCCTCCTTATGCGCGCGTGGGCCCTGGCGAGGACGGCCCCAAAGATCCTCCCGTACTGGGCCGCGCCGGACGCCACAATCCCAGCAAGCGCGCGCGAGACGCTCGGGTCGCCAGAGCCGATGCGCGAGGTCATGTCGCGGAAAAACATCCCCTGCCTGCCGTCAATTGCCGCCGCAAGGCGCCGCTGGCAGTGGGTCATGGCGACCGTCGACGCCGAGTAGGCAAGCGACGCGGCGGCTATGGCCACCCACGTGGCGGGCACGGCAAGCGCGGCCAGCGCGGCCGCGCCTGCCGCGACGCCGATGGGAATGCGCCAGTCAAGGCGTATCGCGTCCCCAAACCTGGGCTGGGCCGTGTGGGCCAGGGCGCACGCCATGGCCGCCATCGGGGGCATGCCAAGGAGGCTGACCTGGGTCAGGAACGCGGCGGACTTTGGGCCGGCTATGACGGCCACGGGCGTGACCATTATGGGGAGAAAGACCGTCGCAAAGACGACCATGACGGCCAGCGAGGACGCCCTCTCCTTGTACGCCTCGAGGCGCCTGCCCATGCGGCCCAGGAGCTCGGACACCTGGGACTTTAGGTGGGCCTCGGGGTCGCCGGCACCAAACGCGGCGACATAGCCGCAGAGCAGGTCGCCAAACGAGCGGTTTGGGTGGTTTCTCCCAAGGTCACCGAGGGCCGCAATGCTGCCCATGCCGAGCGTGCGCCCGCGGCGCATGACGCGCGCCTCGCGCTCGAGCGCCGGAAAGATGCCGCGCCCCACGACGGCGTCCAGCGCGTGGGCCATCGTCTTGCCCACGCCCGAGAGGAGGAGGCAATAGACCGCAAAGAACGTCATCTCGTCCGAGAGCGCCACCTTGCGCTCCATGGCGGCCAGGCCCAGCTTGGCGCGCGGGTAAAAGAGCGCGGCGGCGGGGGGGATCGCGGCCGCGGCGGCAAGCTCCGCGCGCCCCGTGAGGGCCGCCAGGGCAATGCCTGCGGGGACGGCCAGGGCAAGCGAGGCGAGCAGGGCGGCGCCGGCCTCCCTGCGCAGCGCGCCGAGGTTTGTCGCCACGCCCGCTAGCGCGACGCTCCTTCCCATGTTGGGGTTTAGCCTGCCGTACGCCCTGCGCAGCGCACCCGCGTCGACTACGGGATCCAGCGCCCTCCACAGGCGGGGGCGCAGCGCGCCCAGCGCGCGCGTCGCCGCGGCCCGCGGCCCCACGGCGCGCCGCGCCCGCCCCGCGCGCCCGCGCCCACGCGCCCCAAAGGCCGAGAGCCCCGCCGCCGCCCCAAACGCGGCGGCGCAGGCCGCAAAGGCGGCCAGCGCCAGCGGCGAGTGCCATACCGCGTACGCGATCGCCGACGCCAGGCCGGCGGCGAGGCCGGCGGCCTGGATGCGGTCTGCCCTGCCCATGTGTGCCTGCGGGGCCAACTGCTTAAATGGGCGCGCAAGGCAGTCCGTCGGAGACTGCGGCCCGGCGCGCCCTTTTATGCGATTTTGGCGCGCATTTCCAGAAATGCGCAACAGAAAACGCAGCAGCACCGCATGGGCCTCGCGCCGCACGCGCGCCGCCTCGAACATAATCGGCATGGCGCTGGCCATCGCGCTGACAGTCGGAATCACCGGAAGCGTCGCCTACTTTTTGACCCAGCAGACCAACGTCCTGACCACGCAGGAGGGCATCGCCCTCACGGGCCCGCGCCTCATAAAGGCCGGCAACACGGACGTCCTCTCGCTGTCAATAAAGAACACCGGGACGTCGCCGCTGGAAGATCCAACAATAACGCTGACCGGCACATGCAAGCCCAACACCGGAACTACAAGATCTGACGCCGCAATTACACAGTCTTCAACAAAAGTCAATCCTGGGGCGACGCATGGAATCAACGAAAGGCTGACGGACACGCACTGTAAAACCAGCAGTCACACGCTTGAGGTCGAGGCGGGAAAGTCCTACATCGTCAACGTGGAGGCAGACGCGGTGGGAACGGGCTCAAAGATAACCGAGGCCGTCTCGGTGACCTCGCGCTACTAGGGCGGG
>RKSK01000078.1 GCA_007570915.1 Cenarchaeum sp. | reverse complement strand
GTCGCGCCGTCCATCGCGCCGATCCTGCCGTGCAGCGTGTCGTGCAGGTCGCCGGCGGCCTTTGCGGCGTCCTCGTGCAGGTCGGGCCTCCCGACGCCGCCGGCAAAGGCCGTGTCGCCGCAAAAGGCCAGGCCCCCGATCACGTACGCCATGCTGCCCGGCGTGTGGCCCGGCGTGTGGACCGCGCGGACCTCCGAGTCGCCAAGCGGGATGGCCCCGCCGTCGGCTATTCGCTCGCACTCCAGGTCATAGGCCTCGGCGGCGCTCAGGCGCAGGGCCGCGCCCGTGGACGCTGCCAGCTCGCGCGAGGCAGAGACATGGTCGGCGTGGCAGTGCGTGTCCGCCACGGCGGTAATCTCGACGCCCTCGGCCTCGGCGATCCTCGCGTACTCGGCGACGGGGTGGACCGCGTCGATCACGACGCCCTTGCCGCCGCGCGCGACGATGTACGAGAGGCAGCCCTTGCCGACCTTTTCGACCTGGATGACCCTGGTCTCGCCGTCCTTTTCTATCTCTTTTGGCACGAGGACCTGGCTCCAGCCGGCCATGCCGCCGTCAAGCGACGACGACTCGATGCCGGCGCGCGCGAGCGCAAACGTCGCGACCATCGAGCGGTTGCCGTGCGAGCATATCGTCACGACGCGCTTGCCCCTCGGTATGGCGTCGCACGCGCCCCCCTCAAAGAGCCTCGCGAGCGGCACGTTGACGGCCCCCTCTATCCTGTGCGCGGCGTACTCCTCGGGCTCCCTCACGTCTAGCAGGTAGGTTCCGCCGCCGCCCAGGCTCCCCCAGAGCTCGCCGCCGGAGACGAGCGGGGCCTGCCCGCCGGCCTCCGTGGGGCCGGCCCACGCGGCCATGCCGCCCTCGAGGTGGCGCGCGTCGTGGCCCATGGACGCCATCATCGCCGCGTTCTGCGCGGCGCCGGCCCCGTCGGCGTCGACGAGGACCAGGCGCGTCCCGCGCGGTATCTTTGCCATGATGACCTGCTTTTGCTGCATCGAGCCGCAGCGCGCGCTCGCCGCGCCGGCGACGTGGCCGGCGGCGTACTCGGCCGGCGGCCTCGTGTCCAGCACGATCGTCCCGTCGCCGGAGGACAGCCTCGCCTCGAGGTCCGCGGCGCTGATTCCCGTGCCCATCGGCGGCGCGCCCGCGGCGCGCCCCATTTAGCGCTTTGCGCCCCGCGCGCTAGGCGCACTCGAGTATCTCGGGCATGGCCGCCGTGGTCCTAAACCCCGTGGGGTCCAGCGACGTCGGCGAGGCCCCGTGGCCGGCGCGGCGGAGGCGCTCTATGAGGCGCGCCAGGCGCGGCGGCGAGGACCGCGCGCGCGAGGCGACCTCGTCGACGGTGTAATAGCAAGCCGGCATGGCCGCCTCGGCCTCGGCCCTCTCGAGGAGGCGCGCGCACGAGGCGCCCGCGCGCCGCCCGTCGCACTCGGCCCGCATGGCCGCCGCAAAGGGCGCGTCAAAGAGCGGGCCCGTCCACAGCGGGCCGGCCACGAGCGGCGCCGCCCCGCACTCGCACGCGGCCCTGCCGCCCAGCACGCCGCGCCTGCCGCACGCGCCGCAGTGGAACACCCTCCCGAGCCCGCCGCGCGTGTCGGGCCGGCTCCTCACCCTGAAATACACGCGGTAATAGTGCATGTCGCTCTCGCAGAACGCCGGCTCTAGCGTCGTGTCCAGGCGCGCGCCGACGGCGACTGCGCAGCCGGCGACCAGGCGCAGGGCAGTCTCGCGCGCGTGCGGCGTGCGGCGTATGGGGACGCCGCCATAGTGGCGCGCGCACGCCGCCGGAAAGAGGCCGTGGAGGACCTGCAGGTCCGTCGCCGTGATGGAGAGCATGCCGCCGTGCGCCGTCGCCCTGATCGCGCAGTCGAGGTAGCGCGCCGGCGAGCCGAACGGGTCCACGTCCACGAGCGCGCCGCGCTCGCCGGCCCTGGCGCGCGCCGAGAGAAAGCGGCACGCCTCCTCGGAGGTGGCCTCGACGCGGCCCCCGCAGCCGTTGAGGCCCGCGGACCTGCCGGCGAGGCCCAGCGCGGCGGCGTTGAGGTCGTTGAGCACGGCGCGCACGTCCCCGCCGGACTCGTTTGCCAGGCGCACGCCGCGCGCGCCCAGGCCCGCGAGGGCCTCGAGGACCAGCGCCTCGCCCCGCCGCGCGCGCGCGAGGGCCGCGCACGCGAGGACCGAGACGTCGCGGTTTCTGCGCGCGCGCGGGTTGTAGAACGCCGGCTCGCGCGGCGGCACGGCCGCCGTGAGCGACGCGGCGGGGACGAGGAGGCGCGTGGCCCCCTCGACCGTCTCGGTGATCCCGCCTTCCATTGCGCCGCGCGCCGCGCGCAAGAGCCACTTAAGCATTGCACGGCGGCCCGCGGCGGGCGCCTGCGAGTTTATACGTGGGATCCGGCGCGCCGCGCGCGATGCTCGTGTGCGGCGTCGACGAGGCGGGCCGCGGGCCGGCGATCGGCCCGCTCGTCATAGCCGGCGTCTGCATCGAGCGGCGCCGCCTTCCCCGCCTCAAGCGCCTCGGCGTGCGCAGCTCCAAGGAGCTAAGCGCCGCGCGCCGCGAGGAGCTCTATGGCGAGATCATCGACGTCGCCGAGTCGCACAAGGTCACCAGGGTCAGCCCGGGCGTGATAGACTCACACGTGAGGCGCCACGCGCTCAACGAGCTGGAGGCCGAGCGCATGGCCAGGATAATATCGGCGCTCATGCCGGACAAGGCGTACGTCGACGCGTGCGACGTCAACGAGGAGCGCTTTGGGCGCGCCGTCTCAGACCGCCTGTCCGGCGGCTGCGCGGCGAAAATAGTGTCCGCCCACAGGGCAGACGAAACCAACACGGCCGTCTCGGCGGCCTCTATACTCGCCAAGGTGAGGCGCGACCGCGCGATATCGAGGATCCGCCGGCGCCACGGCGTCGGCAGCGGCTACCCGTCGGACCGGCGCTGCGTCGAGTTTCTCGCATCCCACGCGAGCCGGAACGCCGAGCCGCCGGACTTTGCGCGCGCGACGTGGCTCACGGTCCGCCGGATATACGGCCTGCCCGCGCCCGCGCCAGCACGAACGCGTGGTCGCGGTCGTACGGCTCGAGTCCCATCGACTGGACCACGTCAAAGCCCCCTTCAATTCTCGCGACCTCCCCGGCTATGACCGCCGCCGGCTCCCTGGCCACGTCAATGCTGCGCGCCTTTATGACCAGCATGAGCCACCCCTCCGCGCGCAGGTGCGCGCGGCAGTTGGCCAGCGCAATCCCCGTCTGGTCGGGCTGCGCAATGTCCGAGTAGACGACGTCTGCCTTGCCGTACACCGAAAAGTACTCGCGCGGCGACCGCGCGTCCTGCAGGACCGGCGTGACGTTGGGCCGGTGCGCGGCGACGCGGTCGAGGAGCTCGCGCGCGACGCGGCTGGCGTGCTCGACGGCAAAGACGCGGCCGCGCGGGCCGACAATGTCCGAGACGTGGCTCACCGTGGTTCCCGTAGACGCGCCTAGGTAGAGGACCGTCGAGCCCTCGGCGATGGGCATGGGGTCCAGGCCGCCGAGGATCGCCGCGGCGAGCTTGCTGCGGTGGGGGTTCCACACGCGCCACTCCTCGCCCCCGACCTCGACGAGGTCCTCGCCGTACACGCGCCTTCCGCGCGCCAGGCTGCGCGTCGCCGGCCTGCGCCGCCCCTCATGCTCTATTGTCGCGAGGGCCCCGCCCCCTCTTTGCGTCAAACCTCCTCCTCGGGCCCTTTCGCCTGCCCCCCCTCTGG